>CAYFQZ010000501.1:0-2378 GCA_964345305.1 uncultured Ignavibacteria bacterium
CTGCACATCGCCGATCCTAGCATCGGTATCCTGGGCGCGAACGGGATTGTCGGCGCGGGCATCCCCATCGCCACCGGCGCCGCGCTGTCGGCACAGCTGCGGGTGACCGACCAGGTAGCCATGTGCTTCTTCGGCGACGGGGCGACGGGCCAGGGGACGTTCCACGAGGCGATCAATCTGGCCTCGGCTTTCGACCTGCCCATCGTGTATATGTGCGAGAATAACGGATATGCAGTCGGTACTCGAACCCGAGAGACGCGTAACATCGACGACATCGCCGACCGGGGCACTGCTTACGGCATTCCCGGCGTGGTAGTCGATGGCAACAACGTAGTCGCCGTGTACGAGGCGGCCAGGGAGGCAGTGGACCGGGCGCGTGCTGGCGATGGGCCGTCGCTGGTCGAGTGCAAAACCTATCGCTGGCGGACGCATTTCGAGGGCGAACCGGATACCTACCGCCCGCGGGAAGAAGTGGAAGCATGGATGAGGCGTGAGCCTATTGCCCCGTATCGTCGGCAACTGATCGAGAGTGGGATGCTTACCGAGACGGAAGCAGACGAGATTGAGGCCGCCGTCCTCCGCGAACTGGATGACGCGGTTGAGTTTGGCCGCCAGAGTCCAGAACCCGAACCGGAGTCGGCGCTGGAAGACTTGTGGGCCTGAAACATCAAGTGCGACGCGGTTCCAGTCTTCCAGCATTCCAACCATTCGGCCTTCCATATATTAGAACACCCGAAAATGCATCGCATCCAGAAGTGAGAGGTTAAGAACTATGCGCGAGATATCTTATTCTGAGGCCATTGCCGAAGCCATCGCCGAGGAGATGCGTAGAGACCCGGCGGTGGCGGTATGGGGCATTGATATCGGACCCTACGGCGGTGCCTTCGGGGCCACGCGGGGCCTTTACGAAGAATTCGGACCGGAACGGGTGATCGACATGCCGGTGTCCGAGGCGGGCTACGTTGGAGCTGCGGTAGGTGCGGCGGCCACCGGCGTTCGTCCGGTGGTGGAGCTGCAATTTTCGGACTGGATCACCATCGCCTCAGACCAGTTGATCAACCAGGCGGCCAACATGCGCTATATGTTCGGAGGCGTGATTTCGGTCCCTATGGTGCTGCGCGCCCCGGTGGGTGGCTACTTGGGGGCTGGTGCTCAGCACTCGCACAGCTTTGAGTCCATCTTCGCCTTTGTGCCCGGCCTTAAGGTGGTGTTGCCGTCCACGCCCTACGACGCCAAGGGCTTACTCAAAAGTGCCGTCCGGGATAACAACCCCGTCATTTTCTTCGAGCACAAGGCCATGTACGAGAATAAGGGCGAGGTCCCGACTGAGGAGTATACCATCCCGCTGGGGGTGGCGGACGTCAAACGGCCTGGTGAGGACGTCACCATTGTCGCCTATGCCTACACAGTACCTATGTCCTTGGCCGCGGCCGAGAAGCTAGCCGGGGAGGGTATCGAGGCCGAAGTAGTAGATCTGCGCACCATTGCCCCCATCGACGAAGAAACCATCCTCAACTCGGTCAAAAAGACGAACCGGCTGGTGGTCGCCCAGGAGACGTGGCGCCGGTGCAGCGTCAGCTCCGAAGTGGCGGCCATCGTCGCTGAGAGCGCGCTCGATTACCTGGATGCGCCGGTCATCCGCGTCACGGGCGCCGACGTTCCGGTCCCGGCTGCCCCGATTCTGGAAGAGTACGTGCTGCCCAGTGAGGGGAGGATAATCGAGGCCGTGCGGCGGTCGGTCAGTAGCTGATGGAATTGCCTTGACACACGATATCTTTGTGCTATAATGTGTATACGTTTCCACATCTGGTGGCTGTTTGAACCACGGCGGACCGTATATCCTCAAAGAACGCTATCTCTTGGACCTGATTGAGCCACAGTCCTTTCCATACGTTTCTAGCTGAGTGACTGACTAACTGGTTTTTTCAGATAACTTTTGTCATATTTAACGCCACGATTCCTAAATAATCCCGTGAATCTGAGCTGATAAGATACGCATGTGTTTCCATCTCTAATACACTTACCTGAATCGCACCAAATCTAATTGTTACAATGAGGATGGTCGATACTTAACTTCAGGGCTGTATACGTTTCCATATATCTCCGGTTAGGAACAGTCCTCAGGTTCGGTCGTGCGCGGGATTGTTCACCCACATAGCAAGGGCAGCTTCTGATTAGGTCATGGCGAAAGATACCAAAAAAGCGGTAACCATCAAGGACGTTGCTGCGCAAGCCGGGGTGTCAGTAGCTACAGCATCCAGAGCCGTTAGCGGTCGCGGTTACGTGAGCGCCCAGACGCGGACCAAGGTCTTGCAAGCAGTGCAAGATTTGGGTTACAAACCTAGTGCCGCTGCTCGGAGCCTGAAGCTTCAACGCAC
>CAYFQZ010000502.1:0-10371 GCA_964345305.1 uncultured Ignavibacteria bacterium
TCTCTCAGCTCCCATTCTCCTTGTCGAGGCATGAATACCTCCTCTCGAGGGGCACCTTCTTCTTGCCGATCTGGAATCGTCTGGAAGAAAGACAGAGCAGGGCACAGCGGAGGTCCCCTGGGCAGGGAAGGTCATCTCCTCCGCTGTGCAAAGTCCATTCTCTTGACGGGCCCTACTTTTTCTCCTCCTTCTTCATCATCTTGACGGAGGCGCAATAGGCGGTCAGATCGGTGAGCTTCTGGTCGTCCCAGGCGAGCGCCTTGCCCTTGAGTGGGTTGACTATGCAGAAGTTCACCACCTGATCCAGGGTGTATACTCTCCCCGCCATTTTGAAGTACTTGGGATACTTCGGAGCAAGGTTATCCCAGGCAGGAATAACCGTATCCTCCATCTTCCCTTCCTTTGTGCCCCCCTCCATGTGGCAGGAGTTGCAGGTCAGCCCGCTGGTCCCCAACGTCTTGTCATTGAAGAGCTTCTTCCCGTTCTCTACAGACTTTGCCAGCTCTGCTGCGGGATCTGCCTCCATCTTCTTCTCCTCCTCCTTCTGAGCGCAGGCGTACGCGAAGAAGGCAAGAAGCAGGACTATCAAGATGAGCGTCGTCACCTTTCTCACTTCTGTTCACCTCCTTTCAATCGGGGGGATTGAACGAGGTGTTCGCCCCAACAGGTGTGATCGCCTCCGCGAGCCCAGTCCGCGAGAAGGTATGTGCGTCCACGCGTTCAGGAATCCCCTCAGTTTTTTCTACGCTGCCACAACGAGTTTCCCTCAAGTACCCTCAGCGCAAAATACCCCAGCGGTAACTGCTTGTCAACCGAAAAATCTATCTGCCCGGGAGACGGTTCGGCTTTACTCAGAACTGTTTAAGATGAGGAATCAAGACAATAGCAGAGGTATTGGAAGCCTTGCGAGCCCCCGGCGACCGGTTAAAACATTTTCTAACTCTGTGTCGAAAAAGTAGTTGACAGAAGATGCGGGGCCATTTATACTTGCTGAGAATTCATGCACAGGGAAGTTGTAAGGCTCAGACGGACAGCCAAATTCTCTAAGCGCGGTACCGTGAGACAAGCCGGTCGGCAGAGGTGGGAACATAAAAGCAGGGCCTTCTCTCTTACAATCTTGGTGCAGGAGGAGGGATAGACCTGTGAAAACGATGCTGTCGGTTGCCTTGGCCTTGATCTGCTCGACAGGTCCGCTCACGTAACATTGCATGAGCTGAACTGAGATTTGAATTGACCGTGGAAAGGTAACTCTCCGGCAACTTTCGAAAAACTGAAGCATCCAGAGAGGAGGTGATAGTCCAGCCAATAATCGGAATTCACGTTGTGAGCCCATCTAATCGTAACCTTCTGGAAATGGGGGATAGCAATGAAGAAGGTAATCTTTATGCTGATTGTTCTGCTGCTGGCTTGGTCCCTGCCGCTGGTTCCGGTTTTCCCTGCCGGAGAAAAGACAGCCCAGGGAAGAACGGAGTTGGGCGGTGATTTCTACTTCGTCCACTCCTCTTACGAGGACGGCTACGGCTCCATTACCGAACTGATCATCTCTCCCAGAGTCGGCTGGTTCGTCGGCCCGGGACTGGCCCTTGAGCCCAGGTTTCTGATGGCCCATCGGACGGTGAGCCCGGAAGGTGAGGAAGACTACTCCGTAACCGATTTCGGTGCGATATTCAACGTGGCCTACCACTTTGAGGGTACAAGCGGAAGCGATTACGTTCCCTTCCTGTTCGGAGGAATCGGTTTCGTTACCCATGGCGGCGACGTGGGAGTTGCAGATGAGATGACGCTGATTTTCCCCGACATAGGAGGGGGATTCAAGTTCTTCATCACCGACCATGCCCTTTTGCGGACCGAGTTCTTCTATCAGCACGTGTCCAATGCCTTGGGATGGGAAGACTTGGATGCCGACGAGTTCGGCCTACGGGCAGGAGTATCCATCTTCGTGAAATAGCCTCAGGCGAAGTATTCATGGCGTTAGACACATCCTCTAATTCTTCTTAATTGGGCGAGGGTTCGGCCCTCGCCCGATCCTTATCAGGGCCTCGAATATCTGGCGAGTGGTCTTCGACCGGTTAATCACGATGCGCATCTCGCCCCATTTATGCCTCTTTTCAACTCAGATCGTGCCGATAGTCTCTAAATAGGCGCAAACGCTACAGGCGTAAACTGTATATAAACATAATGGAACCCGAACAGGTCGTCCCCTCACTCGTATTGACTTGACACGCAATCGGGGTTTTGTTATTATCCTAAATCGAGGCAGACAAGGAGACCAACTGTTTGGCAGAAGTCGGAGGAAAACAGCTGATGCGCGTGAACGATTTGCCCAGGCACTACGATCCCAAGCAGACCGAGGATAAGTGGTATCAATTCTGGCTTGACAGAAGATTCTTCCATGCCGACGTGGGCAGCAGCAAGGAGACCTTCAGCGTGGTGATACCGCCCCCCAACGTCACCGACGTGCTGCATCTGGGGCACGCCCTGAACAATACCCTCCAGGACATACTGATCAGATGGAAGAGGATGCAGGGCTACGAGGCGGAGTGGCTCCCCGGGACCGATCACGCCGGTATAGCCACCCAGGTGATCCTGGAGAAGAACTTAGCCAGGCAGGGGACCTCAAAGGAGAGGCTGGGAAGGGAGAAATTCCTCGAGCTGGCCTGGGACTGGAAGAAGAAGAACGGCGACGCCATACTTAACCAGCTCAAGAAGATCGGATGCTCCTGCGACTGGGACAGAACACGATTCACCCTGGATGAGGGGTTATCCGAGGCGGTTCTGGAGGTGTTTGTCCACCTGTACAGCAAGGGCTTGATCTATCGGGGAAAGCGCATCATCAACTGGTGCCCGCGGTGTCAGACCTCCCTCTCGGATGACGAAACCGAGAGAGAGGAGAAGGACGGTTCGCTCTGGTACGTAAAATACAAGCTCAAGGGCTCCGACGATTACATCATGGTGGCCACCACCAGGCCGGAAACCATGTTGGGCGATACCGCGGTGGCGGTCAGCCCCAAAGACAAAAGGTTCGAGAAGCTGGTGGGCAAATCCGCCATCCTGCCCATACTGGACCGGGAGCTCAAGATCATCGCAGACGATTTCGTCGACCCCGAATTCGGCACCGGGATGGTCAAGGTGACCCCGGCTCATGATCCCAACGACTTCGAGATCGGCCAGAGGCACAATCTGGAACGGATCAACGTGATGAAGCCCAACGGCACCATGAATGAAAACGCGGGCAAGTTCTCCGGCATGGACCGGTATGCCTGCCGTGAAGCTCTGGTGGCTGAGCTTAAGAAGAAGAAGCTTCTGGAAAAAGTAGAATCCTACCAGGTGCCGGTGGCCCAGTGCTACCGGTGCGATACGGAGATCGAGCCGTATCTTTCCGAGCAGTGGTTCGTGAAGATGAAACCTCTGGCCAAGCCGGCCATAGAGGCGGTGAAAACCGGGAAGCTCAAGTTCTATCCCGAGCGCTGGACCAAGACCTACATGTACTGGATGGAGAACATCAGAGACTGGTGTATCTCCCGCCAGCTGTGGTGGGGTCATCGCATCCCGGTATGGTATTGTCAGGATTGCAGCGAGACTATAGTTGCCAAAACCGGACCTTCGGAATGTACCCGGTGCAAAAGCAAAAAGCTTAAGCAGGATGAGGGCGTGCTGGATACCTGGTTCTCCTCCTGGCTGTGGCCATTCTCGACTTTCGGCTGGCCCGACAAGACGCCGGAACTCCGGAGATTCTATCCCACCAAGGCGCTTTTCACCGCCTCCGAGATAATCTTTTTGTGGGTGGCTCGCATGGTCATGGCAGGATACGAGTTCATGGGGAGGGAGCCTTTCTCCGACGTCTATATCCACGGAACGGTCAGGGACGAATACGGGATAAAGATGAGCAAGTCTCTGGGCAATGGAATCGATCCACTGGAGATAATCGATCAATACGGGGCGGATGCCCTGAGAACTACCATGATGCTGGTGACTCCGGAAGGACAGGATACCCTGATTGCGCGCAGGACCTTCCAGGTGGGTCAGCACTTCGCCAACAAGCTGTGGAACGTATCCAAGTTCGTCCTGGCCAATCTGTCGAAGACCTTTGCTCCGGAAGCCGAACTGCAGTCGGGCCAGGCCGAGGGCAGGCTGGAGGACAGCTGGATTTTGAGTCGGCTTAACCGCACCATAGGCGAGGTCACCGACTTGATGGGAGATTACAGATTCAACAGCGCCGTAAAATCACTATATGATTTCATCTGGCATGACTTCTGCGACTGGTACGTGGAGATGATAAAGGAGCGGCTCAACCTTCCGGAGGGGGAAAGAGAAAGGGAAGCCGCGGAGAATGTTGCCCACTTTGTGCTGAATAACATACTGCGGCTGCTTCATCCCTTTGCTCCCTTCGTGACCGAGGAGATCTGGCATCATCTGTACGATTCTGGAGCCGACGGCTCGTCGGTTTCGGCGGCAAGGTGGCCGGTCTGCGACAAGAAGATGATCAATGAGAGCCTGGAGAATACGCTCGACCGGGTGCAGGATGCGGTGACCTCCATCAGAAACATCCGGTCGGAGATGAACGTTCCGCCGGCCAAGAAGGCGGAGGTCCTGATTCGCGTGGATAACGCGGACATGCAGAGGATACTGGAAGAGAACCAAGCCCACGTCAAGAACCTGGGCAAGCTGGCCAATCTGACCATAGGAAGGCAGATAAGCAAACCGGATCACGCCGCCAGCGCGGTGATAAGGGACGCCGAAATATTCGTTCCCCTGGAAGGCCTCATTGATCTGGAGCAGGAGCGGAAGAGACTGCAAAAAGAGATCGCCCGGGTAACCCAGCTTTTGGAGAGAGGCAACAAGAAGCTCTCCAACGAGGACTTCCTGAAAAGGGCGCCCCGAGAGATCATCGAAAAGGAGAAGACCAAGAAGGAAGAATATCGCAAGATCCTGGAGAAGCTGAACCAGAACCTGGAGGAAATCGTGGGCTGGTAGCAGCCCCCCTTTTTCGCTCCGGATCTCTCACGTTTTAAACGGGCTCTCATGCGGACCATCGGCAGGCGCAAACACCTCGAGAATTAGCGTTGTGAACCCTTTCTCAGCGGAATGATTTGCGATTCCTTACCGCAGAAAAACAGGAAGAGCCGAAAGAAGTTCCTCTCCATTTCAAGGGCGCTGGAAGCGATCGATTCTACAGGGTCCGATAGATCGGGCCGCTGGATTCCGAGGAATAAAACCGCTTTCCGTTTGTATAAGATTTCAGACAGAAAGGAAATCTAACCTTCAAAGGTGGTGACTGAGATGGCAAAATCTACGAGGTTTAAAGCCGCAATCTTCGCTCTGGCCCTCCTTTTAGGCAGTCTGGCCTTGGGGGGGCTCTTGCCGGCTTTCGCGAAGGTATCCGTAACCATCTACAACCAGGATTTGGGGCTGATCAAGGATGAACGGGAACTGGAGTTTCAGAAGGGTAAAAGCACCATCAAGTTCACCGACGTCGCCGCACGCATCGATCCGACCTCGGTTCATTTCAAGCCCGTCGATCCGTCCGATCGGGTGAGCATCCTAGAGCAGAACTACCAGTACGATCTGGTCAGCTCCACCAAGATACTGGAGAAGTACGTGGACAAGGAGATAGAACTCTTCGCCAAGTCGGCACAGCACATGGGAGAAGGGCAGTCCTACAAAGGCAAACTGCTTTCCTATTCGGGTGACAACGTCACTCTTCAGGAGGCCAACGGAGCCATTCGAATAGTGAGGCTGGACGAGGTGCGAGACCTCTACTTCCCCACTCTGCCTGAGGGGCTGATCACAAAACCGACTCTGGTGTGGCTTCTGGATAGCCAGGTCAGCGGGAAGAGGAAAGCGGAGGTGAGCTACTTGACCTCGGGGATCAACTGGCATGCGGAATACGTGGCGGTGGTGGATCAGCGGGACGAAAACCTGGAGCTGGCCGGGTGGGTATCGATCGACAATCGTTCCGGCGCCACCTATGTGGATGCGAAGGTGAAGCTGATTGCCGGTGAGGTTCATCGGGTAAGGGAAGAAAGAATACCACCCCGCATGGCGAAGGGATACGCCGTGGAAGCGGCTGCCGGGGCGCCGCAGTTTGAGGAAAAGGCCTTCTTCGAGTATCATCTGTACACGCTTCTCCGACCTGCCACCGTAAAGGATAACGAGATCAAGCAGGTCTCCCTGTTCCCGTCCACCGGAGTTCAGGTAAGGAAGATCTATACCTACGACGGAGCCAGATACGAGGACAAGGTCAGGGTGGAGCTGGAATTCAAGAACTCCGAAGCCGCCGGTTTGGGAATGCCGCTCCCTGCCGGCAAGATCCGCGTGTACAAGGAAGACGTGGATAAGGCCCTGGAGTTTGTGGGAGAGGACAAGATCGATCATACTCCCAAAGACGAAAAGGTGCGGGTCTTCCTGGGCAATGCCTTCGACATCAAAGGCGAAAGACAAAAGATGGACTTCAAGAAGATCACCGACGATGTCACCGACGAAACCTACCAGATCAAGCTGCGAAATCACAAGGAGCAGGCGGTGGAGGTGGTGGTGGTGGAGCACCTCTGGCCCTACACCCAGTGGGAGATAAGGGAGTCCTCGCACGCATATGAGAAGAAAGATGCCAGCACCATTGAGTTCAAGATCGGGCTGGATAAGGACGAAGAGGTGACATTGAATTACACGGTGAGATACTTTCGATGACGGCACATCCACCGCTTCGCCGGCGGCCGCGCTCTTGAGGATGCCAGAGCCAGCGCAGGCTACGTCAGAAAGCAAATGGATGGTAGTCTAGTACCAGCAAAATTCATCGGAGGAATGATGAAACCTGAAAAACGCCTTCACCCGCTTCTTTTGGCAATTGTATTCCTGACGACGATAGCTCTGCTCTCGGGCTGCGGGTCCAAGAACCCGGCACTGACGTCGGCCAAGATCTACCTGGACCTCACCCCGCCGGACTATGACAGGGCCACAGAGCAGCTTCTGCTGGCCGTAGCCAAGGACAGCCTGAGTGGAGAAGCGCATCTGCTGCTGGGCAAAATCTACGGCGAGAAGAGGATGTACCAAGAGATGCTGGAGGAGTTCCGGAAGGCAGAGAACTGCAAGCTTAAGCCCGAAGAGTTGGAGTCCCTGGCGCTCATGAAGTCGGGCAAATGGACGGAACTGTTCAACTCCGGTGTGGAGCTGGGAAAGAGACGCCGGCGCGTCGCCGAAATGCGGCTGGAGCTTCTGGCTGACTTTTCCAGGTATCGTGAACTCAAGGACAGCCTCCGGTCCGTCTCCTCCGATCTGGAAGATGCCGGCAGACTCAAGTGGGATAGCTATGACAAGTACATCCAGGCCAAGCCAGCTCTGGAAGATTTGGAGCACATGCTGGACCAGAAAGGTTTCCAGCACTACCAACTGGCCATCCAGCTCGATTCCACGCGGTACGAGCCTTTTTTCAACCTGGCCGGAGAATTCGTGGACAAGGATGAATTGGACAAAGCTCTGGATTATTACCAGAAGGCTTACCAGCTCAAACCCGACGATTCGAACGTGATGAACAACTACGCCTTGGTTCTGCTGAACTCCCAGAGATTTGAGCAAGCCCTGGGCCTATACCAGAGGATTCTGGAGAAGGACCCCACGAACGTTAACGCTTTGGTGAACCTGGCCATGATCTACGCCCGTCAGGGGGAAACAGAGAGATCGCTCGACACTTACTCCAGGATCGTCTCGGTCGATCCCGAATACATGGACGCCTACTTCAATCGCGGGCTTCTGTATCTAAGTCAAGCCCAGGGGATGATGCCCGTTCTCAAGGCCTACAAGGACTCGGTGGGGAAGAATAAAAAGGACAGGGAGCTTGCTTCCCGATACCAGTCAGCAAGGGCGAAGTACGACCAGCTCTTCCTGAAAGCCGAGAGCGACTTCAATAAAGGTATGGAGATTGATCCCAGAGACAAGGACACGTATTTTCACCTGGGACTTCTGTATGTGGGCCGGGCCCAGCTTCAGACGGAGAAAGAGAAGCAGGCTCAGGACTTCACTCAGGCGGAAGAGTCCTTCAAAAGAAGTCTGGAGCTTGACTCCGAAGATATCGAGAGCATGAGATACCTGGGTTTTACCCTTCTGAGCTTAAAGAAATGGGAAGCGGCGAGCCTTCCCCTGGAGAAACTTATCCGGTTGGATCCCACCGATAGAGAAGCCTGGGGGTACCTTGCCATCGCCTACGCCAATCTGGGCAAGAAGGACGAAGCGGAGGAGGCATTGAAGAAATCCGCTCGTTAGATGACTCGCATTACATTCACCTTCCCCACATGAGTCGACTACGGGCCGTGTTCAGAGGGAGAGGCCAGATTATACCGCTCTCGGCCGAGCCCGATACACGCTTGTTCCGCGAGTTGATCTATAAGTAAACCACCCCACCCAGAGATTCTCTTTGGCCAATATGCGCGGGCTTGTGCCAAATATGTAATAAGTAGATATACTATATAGGTTTTGAGGCGCTACATATAAGCTCGTTTGCACAGGCTGAAGCTGAACCACTTTTCGGTTACACTGTGCAAAAAAAGCACTTGACATCTGCAGCTTTATCGAGTAACCTCCCAAGTGGAGAGGGCCAAAGTCCATGGTTGGGTCGGACGGCTCTCGCAGGCGCAACCGCCAAAGTCGGGGGCGTAAGGGAACGCGTTAATAACGATTCTGGGTTCGCAAAGGGGCTCCTGCCCACTGTCAGGGTCTAACGGAAATTTTACATTCTCAAGCTCAAACTTCGGGCGAGTCAGGGTCGAACCGCGTCTGACTGGAGGAGGATCCAGTCGGCTGCGCAGTCACGCGAAAACAGCAAGCTGAATCCGAAGCGCACTTGATCTAATGCTGGAGACGGCACAAAGTCAGGTAGGAGCCAGGTCTCCTGCCTCACCAACAAGAACAACAGGGAGACACCATCCCTTAAAGGCAACAAAAGGGGAGGTGATGTTTATGTGCTGAGTCCCATTTGTGATCGGCATCCTTAGGATTCCGTCTGCAAGATCAGACCGGTTTTGAGGGTGCCCTTAAACTAACTGGAAAGCTGAAAGGAGACGAAAATGTACGCCGCATATCAAGAAGTAGAGCTTCCCGAAACGCATGAGATCGTAGGCACGGGATGGCTTCCGCCGCTGCCCGACATGCGCGACTACACCGAGGAACACCCCGAGATCGAAGAGATGATTAAGAAACTGCGCATGCCGACCGACGAGAAGCTGCTGTCCATTCCGCCTACGAAGGACTTGAGACAATGGTGCTCTGGCATCGAGAGTCAAGGCGGGCTGGGTTCCTGTACCGCACACGCCGCAGTTGGCATAGTTGAGTATTTTCAGATACGGGCATTCAAGAGACACATCGATGGATCCCGCCTTTTCGTCTACAAGACCACGCGGAACCTGATGGGCCTGGTGGGCGATACCGGTGCATGGCTGAGGAACACCATGGGAGCGCTGGTACTCTGTGGTGTTCCCCCGGAGAAATACTGGACCTACACCGACCGAAAGCAGCCCGGCCCGGGGCAGGAAAGATATTTCGATCTGGAGCCCCCCTCCTTCGTGTACTCTGTGGCGGATAACTTTGAAGCCCTCAGATATTTCTGTCATGATCCGTTGGGCAAGAATGTGCCGCCTGATAAGATTCTTGCTTCCGTAAAGAAGTTTATCGCCCACGGCGTGCCGGCTATGTTCGGCTTTTACGGTTTTCCTTCTTTTGGTCGGTCCAACGCAAAAGGAGGTATTCCTTTTCCCTGTCCGGGCGAGAGGGCTCAGTGGGGACACGCCATAGTCGCAGTGGGGTATAACGATACGTTCAAGATAAAAAACTTGGCCTGCGACTTAGAAACCGAGGGCGCACTGCTGATCCGCAACTCCTGGGGTACCGCCTGGGGAGACCAAGGGTACGGATGGCTGCCGTACCAGTATGTTCTCAAGGGACTGGCCAAGGACTTCTGGTCCATGCTATCCATGGAGTGGGTGGACACAAACCAGTTTGGCTTTTGACCGGCGCGGAAGCCGATACCGAATTTCATCAAGCCTGCGCCTGCGAAAACTGCATGGACACCGGGATTGCCGAATCTTTCGGCGATTGACTGAACTCGTCATCGGCAACCCCGGCTGGTTTGACCGTATTCGGATCCGGCTCCACACGTCTGCCTTAGTCAATATTCCTCTGTAGCCAGATAATGCAGATTAATCATAGGAATACAAAGGATGCTTTCCGTCCGCGTTTTGTGCGCCCGACCGCAGATTCACCTTCAACACCCGCAAGTCGCTCCAGATCAAACACAGCCAGGATAACATCCAGTGATACCGGAAAATGTTGACATTTGCAGAAGAATCCGTTAACGTATACTGCGTGGCAGGCAGCCTGTGGCAA
>CAYFQZ010000503.1:0-4744 GCA_964345305.1 uncultured Ignavibacteria bacterium
GATCCCGCGGGACAGCGATAAGAAGCTGGTGGTGAACAAGGAATTCCTCAACGGCGCGGTGAGAAGGATGTTGATTTTGGCCAACACCCTAACCCATCAGGTCAAGTTCTCCCTTAAGAAGGATAACTTGGAGCTTTCGTCAGCCAATTTCGATCTGGGAGGAGAAGCCAAGGAGTCTCTGCCGTGCGATTATGTAGGGGAGCCTATGGATGTCGGGTATAATGCCAGTTATGTTCTGGACGTGCTCAAACAGATAGAGGGGGACGAGGTGGTCTTCGAGCTGGGTACTGCGGTATCGGCGGGCAAGATCTATTCGTCCGAGAAGAAAGAGGGGGAGGATTATCTGTGCCTCTTGATGCCGCTCCGTTTAGCAGAGTAAGCGGGGCTGGTACACGGCAGGCTAGTGGTCAAAACAGGAAGCCTAATGTGAGGAGGACCATGATGAGGGGGGAATGGTCCTTCCTCTTTTTGCGGGAACAAAGGATGCGAAAAACCACTTGCGGAATGGCTTAATCGGTGTTATATTAAAGGGTTATGATAAGACGACCGAAACATCCGGAGAGAATCGACAAGGTTTTGGTGCGGACTCTTAAGGGTCTGAAAATCGATCGAAGGATAAAGGAGGAAACCATCATCCTGAACTGGACTAAAGTGGTGGGGGAGCGCATTGCTCCTCAGACCCAACCCCTGCGAGTGAGAGATTCCATCCTTTTTGTAAAGGTACCGAGCGCATCCTGGCGTAACGAGTTGGTATTCCTGAAAGCAAATATCATCAAAGAACTCAACCAATCGGTCAAAGCTAACGTAATAAAAGATATAGTGTTCACCGGTTGAGAAATCCCGCATTTGCGCCGGGTTTTTCCTGATCTATCGGATAGACAAAATCCGTTTCGTCTCAAAGCAGAGCAGCAATATATAGTAGTTCAAAAGGAGAAAGAATACTTCATATGCCTGCATCAAAACAAAATGAAGGGGAGTTTGAGTCGATGGGACATCACTATGATGCCACCACCATCCAGGTTCTCAAAGGTCTGGATGCCGTTCGGCGAAGGCCGGCCATGTACATCGGCGACACCGGCGCCAAAGGCCTGCACCACCTGGTGTATGAGGTGGTGGACAACAGCATCGACGAGGCCATGGGCGGGTTTTGCGATGTCATAAAGGTGGTGCTGAACACCGACGGCAGCGTCGTAGTAGAGGACAACGGTAGAGGGATTCCGGTGGACATGCATCCTACCCAGAAGAAACCGGCAGTGGAAGTGGTTATGACCATGCTCCATGCCGGAGGGAAATTTGATCACCGAACTTACAAGGTGGCAGGTGGGTTGCACGGGGTGGGTGTGTCGGTGGTAAATGCCCTGTCGGAGTGGTGCGAGGTGGAAGTCACGCGCGATGGAAAGCGCTACTTCCAGAGATACGAGCGGGGCAATACAGTGGCTCCGGTCAAACAGAAAGGAAAAGGCAGGCATCCCGGAACAAAAACTACGTTCAAACCCGACCCCGAGATCTTCAGCAAGACCGATTTCAGCTTCGACGTTCTCTCCGGAAGGATGAGGGAGTTGGCTTTCCTGAATGCCGGTCTGAAGATAGAGATTGAAGATCAGGCCACCGGTAAGTCTAACCTTTTCAAGTACAAGGGCGGTATCAGCTCTTTCGTGGACTACCTCAACGAGAACAAGCAGGTGGTTCATCCAAAGCCTATCTATCTTCACAACACCAGGAACGGGATTGACGTGGAGATGGCCCTGCAGTACAACGATTCCTACTCCGAGAACATCTTCTCCTACGTGAACAACATCAACACCATCGAGGGCGGAACCCACCTCTCCGGATTCAAGACCGCCCTGACCCGGACCATCAACAATTATGCATCCAAGAACAACCTGCTCAAGAACGGTCAGCCTCCTTTGGAGGGAGAGGATGTCAGGGAAGGTCTGGCTGCGGTGATGTCGATCAAGATTCCCGATCCCCAGTTCGAAGGCCAGACCAAGACCAAGCTGGGCAACAGCGAGGTGAAGGGGATAGTGGAGTCGATTCTGGGGGAGAGTCTGTCTGAGTACTTTGAGGAGAATCCCTCCGTTGCCAAGAAGGTGATCGAAAAGGCAGCATCCGCAGCCAGAGCCAGAGAGGCGGCCAGAAAGGCGCGGGAGCTGACCCGGAGAAAGAGCGCACTGGAGACGTCGACTCTCCCCGGTAAACTGGCAGACTGTGCATTAAGCGATCCTACGCTTTGTGAGTTGTATATCGTTGAGGGTGATTCAGCGGGAGGGTCTGCCAAGCAGGGTCGGGATAGAAAATTCCAGGCCATTCTTCCCCTCAAAGGAAAGATACTCAACGTGGAGAAGGCACGCATCGACCGGGTTCTCTCCAATGAAGAGATCCGCACCATGATCACCGCCATAGGAACCGGTATCAGGGATGAGTTCAGCATAGACAAGGCACGCTACAACAAGATCATCATTATGACCGACGCGGACATCGATGGCTCTCATATTCGCACTTTGATTCTCACCTTTCTTTACCGCCAAATGAAGGAGCTAATCGAGAGGGGATATGTGTACATAGCCCAGCCTCCATTATACCGGGTGGCGAAAGGCAAGACAGAGCTTTATGCGTTCTCCGACGAAGAGAGGGACAGACATACCGAAAGACTGGGCAAAACAGGCGTTTCGATTCAGAGATACAAAGGATTGGGCGAGATGAACCCGGAGCAGCTGTGGAAGACCACCATGGACCCGGAGACCCGTACTCTTCTTCAGGTGACTCTCGAGGACGGCGCCCAAGCCGACCATATCTTCAGCATTCTCATGGGTGACCAGGTAGAGCCCCGCCGCAAGTTCATCGAGGAAAACGCCAAATACGTAAGAAACCTCGACGTTTGATGAAACGGTCTGGTCATCGAGCCCGCCCCCCGCGGGCCGCATAAATGTCCAGACGCCCCGACAGGCCCCCTACAGGTCCGTAGGACGTCTGGGGGCACGTCCGTGCGGCCCCTACACTCGCCTCCCCACTCCCGTATCAGACCATGTTAGCGGGATTCATTTTGGCAGAGAGTAATTGCCAGACCATCCAGGATTATGGAGAGTCAGAAAGACAATTCCTATCTTGGCCTTGAGCAAGGGCCGATACGCCCGCCGAGCGAGGCATACAGCCTGCTGGTGCGTGTAACCAGGAACTGTCCGTGGAATCGGTGCACCTTCTGCCCCGTGTACAAAGGAACGAAATTCTTCCGGCGTCCTGTCGAGCATGTCAAAAAGGACATCGATGCGGTTTATCATGAGGTACAGGGGATCCGCAAATTGGCTGATGAGCAGGGGCGTGTCTCTCGAAGCGAGATCAAGAGAATCACAGCGAATGTCGATGCAGAGAAATCGCCTGCCTTTATAGCAGCATTCAACTGGTATTTCGCGGGCGGATTAGAGTCTGTCTTCATCCAGGATGCCAACAGCCTGATTATCAAATCTTCCGACTTAATCGAAATTCTCAAGTATCTGAAAAAGCGGTTTCCGGAAATCAAGAGGATAACCTCCTACGCCCGCTCTCAGACAGTATCCCGAATGAAGGACGAGGACCTGCGAGCCATCGGAGAGGCAGGCTTGAATCGAATCCACATCGGCCTCGAATCCGGCTCGGATGAGGTCCTCAAGATGGTCAAGAAGGGGGTCACAAAGGAACAGCACATACAAGCGGGTCAGAGCGTGAAAAGAGCCGGG
Organism: uncultured Ignavibacteria bacterium; assembly: GCA_964345305.1. Lineage (GTDB taxonomy): Bacteria > Zixibacteria > MSB-5A5 > MSB-5A5 > SM1-73 > SM23-73-3. The sequence goes on from CAYFQZ010000503.1 coordinate 3,714, forward strand.
ATCGAGTTGTCAGAATACTATATGCCAGGTCTAGGCGGAAAGAAACTTTGGAAGGAACACGCGCTTCAAACGGCTGACGCCCTGAGCCAGATAAATGCGGATTTCATCAGGTTGAGGACGCTGGCCATCCCCAACCATTGCCCGCTTTATGAGGAGTGGCAGTCTGGGCGTTTTGAGAAATGCACAGAGCTTGAGGTGGTGAAAGAGATCCAGTTGTTCATCGAGAATCTGGACGGCATCACCAGCATGTTGAAAAGCGATCATATTCTCAATCTCTTTCAGGATCTGGAAGGCAAGCTTCCCGAGGACAAGGAGCGCATGCTGGATATCCTGCACACCTTTTTGGCTATTGATCGGGAACGTCAGAGATTGTACCAGGTCGGAAGAAGAATTGGGGTCTTTTCCGGTCTCGGCGATATGATCAAACCGAACCGCTTGGCCCGGGCACAGAAAGCATATGAGCAGGTTGGGGGCGAGTTGGCAGACCTGGACGGGGTGATGGATGAGTTGATGAAGCGGTTTGTATAGATTCGCCATCTTGAGATTCTTCGCCCTTCGGTATGATGCACGGGGTTCATACCTTTAGGCTCAGACTGACAGACTCATTCAGTGTCATGCTGATCCCCCGTACGGGGGAGAAGCATCCCGATGTTCAGATTCTTCGCCCCGCCGTGGGCGGGGCTCAAAATGACGGAAGGGGATGTGGCTTGTAAGTTAGCCCGCCTGAGGCAGGCTTTTCCAGTCCGAAAGAGGCTCGCGGGTGCTACAGGGGAACGTAGGGGCGGAGCCGAAGCTCCGCACGCAGAGTTTGCAGCTATTCCTCCGACTGCTTCACCTTCACCCATCCCCACTGGCAAACGGCTTCTCGCGTCTTCGGCTCGATTCTCTTCGACTCTGGCACCCAGAGCCAGACGATCCACTCGTTATAGGCTCTGCCTGTGTTGACCACCTCGCCGATATACCGCATCCTTCCCGTGGCCGGATTGTAGCGATATATACGCGTGCCGACCGAAATCGGTCCGCAGGCATCC
>CAYFQZ010000504.1:0-3715 GCA_964345305.1 uncultured Ignavibacteria bacterium
GCGCGTTCATTCAAGTAACCGACGGTGAAATCATGCCCGGCGCCTATGGCCATGTTCATTGTGGCCTTGTATCTGTCATCCCCTCCGAAATCATCCAGATAGCCAACTGCAAAATGTGCCCCGGAGCCCTGGACATACCAGATTCCGCTGTAACTGTCGTCTCCGCCACCGTCGAGAAGCATGCCCACGGCGAACCAGTAGGCGGTTCCCTGTGCCCACAAACCGGCTGAGTAGACGTCGTCTCCGTTCATGTCGCAGAGTATGCCGACGCCTCCTGCCCAGCTGTGACCGTCGATGTAGTCTGCCCGCTTGCCAAAACCGACGCCTTGAGCTAAAGACGCGTTATGTTCCTCGGTTTGAGATGCGGGGTTGATCACTGTGTCGTCCTCGGCTATGTACTTGTCATTCCCTTCATAGTTGATCAGAAGCCCGCACCCTTTGGTGTAGCCGAATCCCTGCGAGAGGACGATGCAGTACAAGGAGTCGTTGCCGGAGCTGTCAGCATGTATGCCCACTCCGAAAACTCCAGAACCCTGGGAATAGCTTTCCGCAACGTAGACATCATCGCCCAGGTAATCCAGAAGAATGCCGACGCCGAAAATCCCGCAACCCTGAGTGATGGTGGTGCCCTCATAATAATCATTGCCCGCTTTGTCTACTACCACCGACATGCCCAGGATGGCTCCACCTATACCTGGCTGAGTGGTATCGGTGGAGACGTACCTGTCATCACCTGAGACGTCGATTACTGCCGAGAGGGGATATTTGTCAGGATAGCCGGAGAAACGGTACGTATCATCGCCCCCACCGTCGAGGATCAGAAGCGGGGGAATAGGGTACTCATACGTATCCGCCCTGGAAGTTCCCACCACTATCAAACCTCTCTCGGTGATTATCTCTCTTCTTGTCACGGGGAAGGAGATGAACTCAAGGGAGTCTGCCATTCTCTTTACGGCTTCCGCGATATCCTGAGCACCGGCAAACAGCCGGCTGAAATCGACCATTGGGACAAGTTCTTCGATCACCCTATCGTACTGTTCGTTCTCGTTAACGAAATACTCGAACAGTTCCTCGCGGGATATCCAGGTGGCTGCTTCGTCCACGGCCTGGATGAAAAGGTGGCTGCTGTCATCCACTATAGAGTAGAAAAGATCGATCTTTCTTCGGAGCTGGCTTAGCTCTTGTGCCGGCAAAACGCCCTTTTCTCTTGTAATAGACGGTCTGGGGATGGAGTCGGGATAGCTGGTGTACTTCTCCAACTGGTCTCCTATCAGCCCGCGATACACGCTATAGTCGATTCGCGCCCCGGCCCAGGAGAGCAGTCGAGGGACGTTGGTTATGTCCTCTGAGAATCGTTTCAGATTCAACTCGCCGTATTTGAGCAGCTTTAAGGGATTCTGGTGAAACATGGTGAAGTAGTGGGTGCGCCAGAGGTCGCCTCCCCAGTTGGCCATCTCGTCTTGGTCGAATGTGATATCGTTACAGGTTAATCCAACTTGTGACAATGCACTGTCGCACAGGCTGAAGTCATCGGCATATAATGGACTTGCGGTAAGGAGAATCAATAGAAGGATGGGAAGAGTCTTCATAATTTGCTCCTTTCGGGATTCGGGCGCGATAAATCGCGCCGCTACGACTGTAGTCAGCCTGAGGTCATACGATCTTTAGTGACGGGCACTCTACAATAATGACCTCACCCCCTGTCCTACGGATCTTCGATCTCCCCCTCTCCACACAGTGGAGAGGGGGAACAAAGGGGGAGAGGTTAATGCCTACATCATGTGTATGGATCTGTTTTCCGCCTTTAAGACGGCTTCCCGCACAGGTTCACTCAATGTGGGATGGGCGTGGATGGTATCGATCACGTCCTGGGTTCTTGCTCCCATCTGAATGGCCAGGGTCAGCTCTGCAATCAGATCAGTGGCCCGGTGACCGATGATCTGGGCGCCAAGAATCTTTCCCGAACCCTTTTCCGCCACCACCTTAACGAAACCCTCGGTTTCATTCTCCGCCTGGGCTCTTCCACAAGCCAGCATGGGGAATTTGCCCGTCTTTGTCTCCAATCCCTTTTCTTTAGCTTGTTTCTCATTCAGCCCGACACTGCCTATCTCGGGATGGGTGTAGATGCAGGAGGGAACGGCGGTGTAATCCATTCTTTTATCCTCGCCCAAAGCATTCTCCACGGCAACCTCTGCCTCCATAGATGCCACGTGCGCCAACAGCCAGTTGCCGATGCAGTCTCCTGCAGCGAAGATGTGCGGCAGGTTGGTCTTGAGATGATCGTCCACCAGGATCGTTCCTCGATCCATGTTGATCCCCAGCTTTTCTAATCCCATATCTTTGGTGTTGGGTATTCTTCCCACCGACAGCAGAATCTTCTCCACCTCCGCCTTAATCTCCCCGTCTTCTTGTGATATGGTCACAACTTTCTTTCCATCCATACCGGGCTCTATCCGCGAGACCTTGGAGTCGGTATAGATCTTCATCCCTGATCTTTCCATGGAGATCCTTAAAGCGGCCACGGTCTCCTCATCCTCTCCCGGTATGATCTGAGGCAGCATCTCGACTATGGTGATCTGCGTTCCAAAGGAATTATAGATATACGCGAACTCGCATCCTATCACCCCGCCTCCGATGATAAGCATGCTCTTGGGGATAGATTCCAGAGACAGCGCGCCGGTGCTGTCGATGACGCCCTCCAACTCGACTCCAGGGATGGGTAGCTGAATAGGAACAGAGCCTGGAGACACCAGGAACTTGTCCGCTTCCAACTTCTCGGCTGAGCCATCTTCTTTTTTCACTTCGATCGTCTTTTCATCCAGAAAGGCGGCAGTTCCTTTTATCACTTGCACGTTGCGGGCTTTGAGCAGACTCTTGACCCCGGTAACCAGGCGGGTCACGGTCATCCCTTTTCGTTTCATCAGAAGTGACCAGTCCAGATCGGTTCCGGAGACCTTTAGGCCCCATCGAGCCGTCGTCTTCAGTGTGGAATAGAAATGGGCAGCCGAGGTCAGAACCTTGGTCGGTATGCACCCGACATTCAGGCAGGTTCCGCCCAGCTCTTCTTTTTCGATTACAGTGACATCGGTTCCAAGCTGGGCTGCCCTAATGGCTCCCACGTATCCTGCTGGTCCACCGCCGATAATAACCAGATTCTTGCCGCCGTCGTTCATGACCAGTCCTCCCGATTCGCTTTAAGAAGATTCTTGAGGATAGATTGAGTCATCGGATTCTCAATTTATGCCGAGGTGAGGCATTTGTCCAGAAGTTTATCCAGCTTGCTGAGACGCATTCGAAGAGGCAGCGAACGTCCGCAGGGAAAGGGAGGGCCGCGTCATCTAAGCATCCACAAGCTCAATGACATCACGGCCATGCCGAGGATGACGCCCAGTATGGCTATGTGACCCTGATTGTAGGAAAATGAGGTGGGGACAAGTTCGTCCAAGGCGATGAAGACCATCACCCCCGCCACGAAGGCGAGCAGCCAGCCGAGCAGCGCCGGAGTGAGGAAGGGGAGAAGGACCAAAGCGGCAGCGCCAGCCCCCGCGGGCTCTGCCACGCCAGAGAGAAACGACCAGAGAAATGCCTTACCTCGACTGTTGGTGGCCGCGTACACCGGCGCAGAAACGGCCAGACCTTCGGGGATATTCTGGATGCCGATGGCCAGCATCAGCGGTATCGCGTTGCTGAGGTTTCCAGAGCCGAACCCCACGCC
>CAYFQZ010000505.1:0-4562 GCA_964345305.1 uncultured Ignavibacteria bacterium
CCTTCGGGTTGTAAACCGCTTTTGTTTACCGGTCGACGGTAGACGAATAACCGCCTGCAAACTACGTGCCAGAAGCCTCGGTGATACGTAGGGCGGAAGCGTTATCCGGATTTATTGGGCGTAAAGGGTTTCGTAGGCGGTTGGTCAAGTCCAAGTTCAAAGCCTGGGGCTCAACCCCAGAAAGGGTTTGGATACTGGCTGACTAGAGGTCTTTAGAGGGTGCTGGAATTCCTGGTGTAGGAGTGAAATCCATTGATATCAGGAGGAACGTCGAGGGCGAAGGCAGGCACCTGGGAATGACCTGACGCTAAGGAACGAAAGCTAGGGTAGCAAAAGGGATTAGAGACCCCTGTAGTCCTAGCCGTAAACGATCCCCGCTAGCTGCTCCAGGTTTACTTGGAGTGGCGTAAGCTAACGCGTTAAGCGGGGCGCCTGGGGAGTACGACCGCAAGGTTAAAACTCAAAGGAATTGACGGGGACCTGCACAACCGGTGGAGCATGTGGTTTAATTCGAAACAAAGCGTAGGACCTTACCTGGGCTTGACATACTAGCTGCAAGCTTGCCGAAAGGTGAGCCGCCTTCGAGGGTGCTAGAACAGCTGCTGCATGGCTGCCGTCAGCTCGTGCCGTGGGGTGTTTCCTTAAGTGGATAAACGAGCGCAACCCTTACTGTATGTTAAATGTTCATACGGAACTGCCTCTGTTTGACAGGGGAGGAAGGAGAGGACGACGACTAGTCAGCATGGTGCTTATGCCCAGGGCGACACACATCCTACAATGGGGGTGACAACGGGTGGCTAAGGAGTAATCTGGAGCTAATCCCTTAAACGCCTCCTCAGTTGGGATTGTGGGCTGCAATTCGCCCGCATGAACGTGGAATCGGTAGTAATCGCGGGTCAGCAGACCGCGGTGAATACGTTCTCAGGTCTTGTACACACCGCCCGTCAGGCCAGCAAAGTCGGGAGTACCCGAAGCTCCGTTTGGCGGAGTTAAGGTAAGCTCGGCGATGAGGACTAAGTCGTAACAAGGTATCCGTTCTGGAAGGAGCGGATGGATCACCTCCTTTCTGGAGTGATAATTTACACCCCGAGATTTTGTTAGTTTTGCTCGTGATTAAAACTGGCAACCTACCACAATAAATAGGGTTAAGGAAACAAAAAGCCCACCGATTAGGTGGGTTTTTTGGTGTCAGGGAAAAACTTCTTTTTTATGGCAACGTTGCCGAAGTTCTTCCCTCTAACAGGGATTTCAGGGTCTAGTGGAACTAGCTTGGAGGCTTCAAATGCTTCCACTCGTCCCACTTAAAGGCTTGATACCCGCCCGGAAAGTCGAAACTGTGCTCTGTTTCGTCGTCGTTGTTCCAGGCATCGATGTAGAGACGAAGGTCGGGATAAACTGGCCAGACCCCCCTTGGAACTTTGGGAACTACCGCCCTGAAAGTTCCTAGAGGATTAAGCCATGTTCCGACGAACCGCAGGAGAGTGATGAAATGGTCTCCCCCGTGCGGGTCGAAGTGGCCTGCGTCCATCATTCCGGTCTCCCCATTTTCACCCCAGACTGGCATGACATAGACGTCCTCCACTGCCAATGGGTGAATAAGGCAGCCCTCGTCGTTAGTTTCTTCCAAGGTGCAGCCGGGGAAGGTGAAGAGGGGTTCACAACCCTCCTCAGGAAAGCCGGTGTTTCGGTCGATACAGTGGGCGGGGTATCCCTCGACGATACCGGGATACCCAGCTATGAGCCTGAGTTGGATCCCGCGTTGGGTAGGTTCTTCTTCCTTGAATTCAATCCGCGCGGAACACACGAATTCTTGGCCGTCTTCGCCACGTACGGTAAGCTCTACCTCTCTGGTTCCTCCTTTGTTATACTCGTGAGAGAGGATTTCCAGGCCGGATGCCCCGAAGAGCTGGGTGAATTGCCCATCATCCCAATCCAAGGGATGTGGGCCAGCAGTTGCGTTCCACCATGTAGCCCGCAAGGTGACCTGCGGGTCGTGGACGATTTCCAGCACTTCAAGGGTGCAACCCGGTTCTTCGGGCTGTTCCTCAGTTGTCTTCACGACCGCCTGACAGTTGGCATCTCGGATTTCCGTCCCGTCTCCAAGAACCAGTACCAACTGACTGGTAAAGGTTCCCACACCGTAGGTGTGGGGGACATTGACGGGGCTGAGGCCGGTCGCGGTCGTATCACTGTCGCCCCACTCAACGAAAGTGGAGGCGACCTGACTGTCTGGGTCGGAGAAACTACCAGTGCCGAGCACATCGAGCGGAGCCAGTCCGCTCGTGGGGGCTACTGTCCAAGAGGTGCAGGTGGGTTCTTCGGGCTGTTCCTCCGTCGTGTAGCCCACGGCGTGGCTGAACCCATAGTCAAATGGGCCAGCGCACCCACTGTCCGGGCAAGGACTGCCTCCACATGGATCTATGAGGCTGCCCCCTCCTGGGCCGCCGGTTTTGAGGCATAGGTCGTCGAGACTAAACCCAGGTGTGACTGACCAACAAATTTGGTCCTCGTCACCCCAAATCTCGACGCTTCCGTCGGTGTATTCATACCCCGACGAGACCTCGTATTTGACGTTTCCCGGAGGGCAGACTGCCCCCTCACCGTTGGCCAGCACCAGTTCGGGCTTGGGGCCGATCAGGCCTGTCATGAGTAGCGCGCCGACCATGGTAGCAACAAGCAGAGCCATCATTACCTTTATTGTTGTTTCCATCAATCTCGCTTTCACTTCTTTCTCCTTTTCTTTCGTTTCTAATCCTGTCCCTCATGGACCCAACAATTTGTTTTTTCCTGATTTCCCTGTATTTTTAACGTGCCAAAGGCACAAGAAAAACTATCAGCGCTTCAATGCCGGGTTCTTCTTTGAACCTTTTTATGGCTTAATTATATCATGAATAGGCCAGAAGTCAAATACTATGGGGTTTATTGGGAGCCTATTTTTTATAGGAGAATCTTTCTCGGGAGACGCGAATGACTTTCTCTCGATTTTGGTTTTTTGATTTAGGCAGGGGGAGGGTGTAGGCAAAGAAGGGTCTTGAGGTAAGGTTGTCGACGGATAGTTTGGTGACAATCTGGAAATTGGAGAGTCCGACTAAGTCTTTTTCGGTATAGACTTCTCCAAACTCTCTTTCGAGAATATGGGCGTCTTCAGCTCCTACGAGGAATGAAACCAAAGTGGCGGCATTTCCTAGGATGGCCTTTTGAACGTCCTCGTCAATCTGGGCCATGTATTGATTAGCCAGGCAGAGATTGAGTCTATATTTTCTTGCTTCAGAAAGAATTTTGATAAAGGCCCGAGTGGCAAAGTTTTGGAACTCGTCAACATAGAGATAAAAGTCTCGCCTTTGTTCTTCGGGAATACTCACCCGGTTCATGGCGGCCAGTTGGATTTTGGTGATTAACATTGCTCCCAGTAAGGCAGCGTTGTCTTCACCTAATCGTCCTTGAGAAAGGTTGAGGATGAGAACCTTGCCTTCATTCATGATTCTTTCCAAATTGACGGTTGACTTGGGCTGACCAATGAGGCCGCGGATTAGGGGAGAGGTGACGAACTGGCCCACTTTGTTGAGGATGGGGTTGATTGCTTCTTCTCTCAATCTGTCTGGCATTTTGTTGAATTCTTTGGTCCAAAATTCAAGGAGAACTTGATCTTGGAGTTTTTCCACCACTTTATCCCTGAATTTTCTGTTGGTTAAAATCTTGGGCACGTCCACGAGGGTGGTGTGGGGAGTTTGGGCTAAGGTGAGGAGAGTGTTTCTTAAAATATATTCCATTCTCGGCCCCCAGGAGTGGGCGTAGAGTTTGTAGAAGATGGAGACAATTCCTGAAGCCACGAGCTCGGCCTGAGTAGGGTCATCGACTTCGAGAATATTGATGGAAAAGGGGTGTTCTTTATCGGCCGGGTTGAGATAGCAGACGTCATTAATCCGGTGAGAGGGGATATAGTCTAAGAGAATTTCGGAAAGGTCACCGTGGGGATCAATTACAGCCAAACCCTTTCGTTTTTTCAAATCGTCGATGGCCATATTGGCAATTAAGGTTGACTTACCCGTGCCCGACTTACCAATCATGTAGATATGGCGGCGGCGGTCATCCTGCCTGATGCCGAAAGTCATCAGTTTATTTTTAAACTCGGTTCTGGCAAAGAAGTTGATTTCTGCTTTCTGTTCGTCGGTTAAGCCTTCAGCAGCCGGGAGGTTTTCTGGTGCTTCGGTCAAGACTGAACGGCCCCAAGCAATGTTAGGGATTTTAATCGTCTGCCCGGGAAGGTGCCAGATGGTAGCCAATTCAGAAACAGAGAAGATTTGGTAGCGGGGGATATAGCCAGGCTGGTGGGTGAGAATTGCTTTTTTCAGCTTGCTTTTTTTAAAGAGAGGGGGTTTTTGGAAGACAAGAGAATTACCATCGCCTCGGGTTAAGGGGGCAAAACTGCCGGCGAGAGAGCTGAGGAGGGCTTCGGATGAGGCGGCGATCCGGATGCCCGCCTTTAAGCCTCCCTCTTCAATTTTCTGCCGGATGAGGCTTTCTCCAGGAAGAGGCTGCCTTTCGGTCTCGCTTATCCGGAT
>CAYFQZ010000506.1:0-4948 GCA_964345305.1 uncultured Ignavibacteria bacterium
GTCTGAACAATCTGGCAGATCTCTATTATGAGCAGGGCAAGTATGCCGAAGCCCAACCGCTTTACCAGCAGGCGCTGTCTGTGAGGGAGAAGGCCCTTGGCCCTGACCATCCCGAGGTAGCTTACAGTCTGAACAATCTGGCAGTTCTTTACAGACGACAAGGCAGATATGCCGAAGCCGAGCCTCTCTGCAAAAGAGCCCTGGCCATCTGGGAGAAAGCTTTAGGCTCTGGCCATCCTGATGCGGCAATGGGTCTGAACAATCTTGCGGATCTTTATTGTGAACAAGGCAAATATACTCAAGCTGGGCCCCTCTACAGGCAGGCATTAGCTGCCTTGGAGAAGACCCTGGGCCCAAACCACCCGAAAGTGGCATGGTGTTTGGAGTCGTTGAGTAACTACCATCGTCTAAAGGGGGACGACACCAAGAGTTTTGAAGCGGCCAAGCGAGCCTTCGAAATCAGAAAGAAGAATTTCCGGGACGGTTCGGCGGTTATGTCGGAAAAGGACGCACTTGCCTATTCACAGTTCATGCGAAATTCAGCGGGCAATTTCCTCTCCGTGTATTTCGACCTGGGTTCAGAGGAAGGCAGCCTTGACTATGCTGCGGCCGACGTGATGTTCTCCACCAAGGGGCAGGCATCCGAGGCCATTTTTGTCCGCGCCAGAGAGATTATCATGTTAGAGCAGTTGGGCACTCTGGCGGATTCCCTCCGGGACGCCCGTACTCGTCTATCCAGACTTTATGTGGAAGGCGTAGGAGAGGAAGATCCGGCAAGTTACGGTGAGAAATTGGACAAAGCCAGCCGTGACAAAGAACGGTTCGAGAGTGAGTTGGCCCAAAGCAATGTGGCCTATCGTAATCTGCAGGCCGCGCTTGACGTCAATGCGAAGGACGTGGTGGCTATTCTGAATATTCTGCCTAAAAGATCAGTTCTCATAGAGTACATGAAGTATGACTATGTGTCGCTTGATCCTGATACCACCATTTCGCACTATCTGGCGTTCATCCTAACCGGATCCGGGGAGATGCTTGTAAAGGACCTGGGTCAGGCCTCAGAGATTGACCCCTTGATTGATCAGTACCGCAAACATATGCTGAGCGTTTCGTCATCTGATCGGCCGCCATCTATCGTCGAGCAGGTGGATTATGAGAAGGTCGGCAAAGCAATATATGACAAGGTCTGGGAGCCAATTGACAAGCAAATACCAGACCATGACTTACTATTCATTGCTCCTGATGGTGGTTTGAACATGGTCTCCTTTGTGGGTTTAGTTGACGATGAGGAGAAGTACCTGGTAGAGAAATATCCCATCCATTATCTTTCCTCGGGTCGAGATTTGATCCGGCTGAAGGACGAATCCAGACCAGCGACCGGCCTGTTTGCGCTGGGCGATCCTGATTACGATGCCGCTGCTGTTGCCCGGCTGTCAAAACCAGAAGGAGTGCCTGGGGGTTTGGTTTCAGAACCTGTCCTATATGCGACCCGCAATGTTCGCTCAGGAAGCAGAGAGCTAAGAGACTTAAGCGTCAAACCTCTTCCCGGCACCAAGAGGGAGGTCGAGCAGATATCAGAGAATTGGGAAAAGACCAGCTCAGAGCCGGCCACCATCTGTTTTGGAGTGAACGCCAGCGAGGAGAAATTCAAGAAAGAAGCGCCCGGAAGCAGAGTGATACACCTGGCCACTCACGGCTATTTCCTGGAAGGTAAAGACCAGCCATCTTACTCTCAAAGAGGATTCGATTCGGAAGCAAGCTACGTCGGCGAGAATCCGTTGTTGTTGTCCGGATTGTTCCTAGCCGGTGCCAATCTCCATGGGGAGGGGGCCGATGATCTGGGCGCCGAGGACGGAATATTGACCGCAGAAGAGGTGACCTCCATGAATCTCGACGGGACAGAATTGGTGGTATTATCAGCATGTGAAACTGGATTAGGCGAAGTGAAGTCAGGAGAGGGCGTTTACGGTCTGAGACGGGCGTTCCAGATGGCAGGTGCTAGAACAGTGATAAGCGCCCTGTGGCCGGTATCCGACCAAGCAACGGCGGAGATAATGAGCAGACTGTATGAAAGGAAGGATGAATCACTACCCGAGAGAATTCGAAAACTACAACTGGAGACGATCACCGCGCTTCGCAGCCAAAACAAAGTTGACCATCCCTTCAGCTGGGGAGCTTTTATAGCCATGGGAGATTGGAGGTAAGGCAGATGAAAAAGCCAAGGATATTTTTCTGGATACTGCTGAGGAGCGGCTTGTTGGGTCTTTTTTTCTTGATTGTCTTTTGCGGGCAGCTGACATTCTCTCTCGGGGAGAGTTTTTCTGCAGATCTGAAGGGTGCCAGGGTCCTTGAGATAGAAGGGGTTGTGCAATCCAAGATGTTCGGGGAAAAGACCAGACTGTTGGCGCCAGGCGATTTTATAAGGATTGGAGAGGAATTAAAAATCAGCGGGGATAGCTGGGTATCTCTGGCGATGGCCGACAGCACGGTAAGGAAATTCGATGGTCCTGCTACCATAACCATCGAAGAGGATCTTCGAAAGACCGGCGGAGGGATTCTCGCACGTCTGGGTTCGGCAGTGGTCGGGGTGTTATTCAGTCAGGAGCAAGAAAAGCCCGAAGCGGTAATGACCACCAGAAGAGTCGAAGGTGTGGAAGACAAGAGTTATCTTCCACTACTTGTCCATCCAGCCCCGGGTTCAGGTGTTTTGGAAGAGCCGGCGGAGTTTAAATGGAGAAAAGTGGAAGGAGTGCCGCTTTACCGAGTATCCGTATATAGCTCTGATCGCATTCTGTGGCAGGGGACGACCTCCGATTCTCACATCCATTGCCCTTCGGAGCATTGCGATTTTACTCCGGGAGAGCAGTACTACTGGGTGGTCGAGGGTTTGGTCGGGAATTCTGCCCTGAGGTCCAAAGCTGCCGACTTCAAAGTTGTGCCCCCAGCTGCGAAGTCCGAAATCTATGAGGCGCTGGCACAGACTGATTCAACCTGTCCCGATCCCGACCTCGCCATCATGGTCAAAATCCGGCTTTGCTTGAATCTGAATCTCTACCATAAAGCTTTAGAGCTCTTTGATTCCTATTGGAAGGAAAGATCCTTTGACCGTCGAGCCTACACGCTGCGTGCTGAGATCAAGGAAAAGATGGGGCTTTTTGAAGACGCCCTGTTTGACTACAGGAACGCTTCAAGCATGCCTTCCATTAAGTAGAACAATAAGAGCCTCTCCATGCTACGGTTGATCCTGAACCCGCTTTTGCGCCTGGGATTGGTCCTTTCTCTGGGAGTCCTTTTCGTCCTCTTATGCTTCCAATACCAATGGTTCGGTCTCTTGGATCTGAAGATCTATGATCTCGGGCTGAACGGCAGGCCCCAGGTAGAATCTCCGTGGAACGTCGTTATCATTGCCATCGATAGGTATTCCAGAGAAAATTGCTTTGAACCTCCGCAATTCCCAATTTCCAATCACATAAGTGAACATAGTAGAGTCATCGAACGCTTGGCCGAAGCGGGTGCCAGTGTTATAGCCTTTGACGTCCTCTTTGACCAGCTCGACCCGCAACTGGATTTGGAGCCCTTTGTGTCAGCCTTGGGCAAAGCGAAAAATGTGATACTGGCGGGTGTCATTCAAAGGGAATCTCTTAAGATCAAAGGGGCAAGTATATCCATTCAACGAGTGCGATTGATATTCCCCTCTGAGAGAATACTGTCTTCTTTATATCATATAGGCTTAGTCAATATGCCTCTGGGGCCTGACCAGGTTGCCAGGCAGTCCTATTATGGAAAAGGATTACAGGACAAATGGTACTTTTCCTTACCAGCGGCTATGGTGGCCGCGTTTTTGGGAAGTGAGGCACCAGATCTCAAAGCTACAGAGCCATTTTACATAGACTACTCACCACCCAAATCAGGTCTTTACACGATTCGGTATGCAGATATACTAAAGGAAGAAGGGTGGCAGAATCTGGTCAGGGGGAAGATCGCTTTGATCGGCGTAACCGAAAATGGTTTAAGCGATAGCTATATTTCGCCCGTCCCCGGTTTGGAGGAAGTCTCTCAGGGCAATATCGTCCCAGGAGTCATAATTTTGGCATATGCTGCAGAGACTCTTTTAAGAAACAGTATGATTGCTGAACTTTCTCGCACCCTTTCGTTTTTCCTTTGTATCCTTCTGGTCGTTGGCAGTTCCTTTCTGGCATCGGGCAAGCGCCTGATGCTGAATCTGGCTCTAATGATAGTGCTGACCGTTGTCCTTCTGGCATGCGGGATAGCTCTTACTGCCCTAAGCGTCACTATCCTACCCACAGGAAAACTGATTGCCGCCACCTTATTCACAATGGCCATGGGAATCCTTCTGAACTACTCCTACACAAAACTGAAATCTGTGGAGCAAGAAACCAAGCTGGAGGAGATCTCCTCCGACCTGAGGCTCGCAAGAGAGATTCAACAGAAGCTTCAACCCGAAAAAATACCTGCCATGGAGCATGTTCAGATAGCGGGTTTGCAGATTCCCTGTAAGGAAATCGGTGGCGATTACTATGACGTGATCGATCTCAAGGAAAGAAAGCTAGCGCTGCTGATAGCTGACGTATCCGGCAAGGGTATTTCCGGAGCAATGGTGATGTCCAACCTGCAGTCTGCGGTTCGTGGTTTGGCACCAAGGGTTCTTTCTCCATCCCAACTGGCCGGCGAACTGAACTCGGTGGTCTCTAAGGTTTCAACTAGCGGACGATTCGTGACCTTTTTCTATGGAATCTTAGACTTGTCCACCAGGAAGTTTTCGTACTGCAACGCTGGACACACATACCCTATTCTGTGTCATGCCAGTGGGAAAACACGCGAGCTTTCTGAAGGGGGCTTATTTCTGGGACCGTTTCCCCAAGCGACGTGGCCAGAATCGGAAATTCAGCTGGAAAGCGGCGACCTACTATTCCTCTATACCGACGGTGTG
>CAYFQZ010000507.1:0-14211 GCA_964345305.1 uncultured Ignavibacteria bacterium
GCCGATTTGAAGGTCGTCACCGAAGTCGCTCCGACGGCGGAACAGATGAAATCCCTTCTCTTCGCCTGGAAGATGGTCAAGCACGTCAAATCCAATGCCATTCTTCTGGCCCAGGGTGAAAAGACGGTCGGCATCGGAGCGGGACAGATGAGTCGGGTGGACTCATCCAGAATAGCCGCCATGAAGGCGGGCGAGAAAGCCAAGGGTTCGGTTTTGGCCTCGGATGCCTTCTTCCCCATGCGGGACGGAGTCGACGCTGCCGCCGAAGCCGGGGTCAAGGCAATCATTCAGCCCGGAGGCTCCAAGGGTGACCCGGAGGTAATAAAGGCCGCCAACGAGCATAAGATTGCCATGGTCTTCACAGGAATCAGGCATTTTCGGCATTCCTAAAAGCGCTTGATTTTTAGATAAGATTCTATTATATACTGATGGTGAGAGCCCGGCACAGGGACTCACGACAAATCCATGGAACCATTCAACTCAAGTCCCTCTTGGGCCTGAGGATCTTCTGCCCGGGAAAGCCATGTTAACCGACAACAAAATAATAGTGGGAATCACCGGGGGAATTGCCGCATACAAAGCTTGCGAGATCGTCCGCAGGTTGAAAAAGCTCGGCGCCCAAATCATCGTGGTGATGACCGAGAACGCTCAGAGGTTCATCACTCCGCTTACCCTTGAGACCCTCTCGGAGAACGAGGTGGTCACCGGGATGTTCCCGGAAAAGAAGGTCGTGGGAGTCAGACACGTCACTCTGGCCCAGTGGGCGGATCTGGTATTGATAGCTCCGGCCACCGCCAACATGGTCGGAAAGATAAGAGCCGGCATCGCGGACGAAATCCTGAGCACCGTGGTCATCTCCACCAAGTCTCCGGTGATGTTCGCTCCGGCCATGAACGTAAACATGTGGGAGAATCCCGTCTTTCAGGACAACATGAAGTATCTGAAAAAACTGGGGTACCAGTTCATCGAGCCTGAGACCGGTGATCTGGCCTGCGGAACAGGCAAGGGGCGATTGCCCGAGCCGGAATTCATCGTAAACCAGGTGGTCAAGCTTCTGACCGGCAAGAAAGACCTGGAAGGATGGTCCGTTCTGGTGACTGCAGGCAGAACCCAGGAGCCTATCGATCCGGTGAGATACATCTCCAACCGCTCCGGCGGCAAGATGGGATACGCCCTGGCCGAGGCAGCGCAGAAAAGAGGGGCAAGAGTGACTTTGATCAGTGGTCCTTCGGCGCTGGCTGCGCCTCCACAGATCGATTTGGTGAAGGTGGAGACCGCAAAACAGATGCACTCCGCCGTGAAATCACATTTCCGAAGAGCTGATGCGCTGATCATGGCGGCTGCCGTTGCAGACTTCGTTCCCGGCACAGCCTCCACGGAAAAGGTCAAGAAGAGCCAGGGGGAGTTTTCGCTGAAGTTGAAGCCTAGCGTGGACGTGTTAAGAGAGATGGGAAAGCGAAAGGGGAAAAAGATCTTGGTGGGCTTCTCCGTCGAGACCAGGGACGAAATAGAGCATTCGAAGAAGAAACTGCGGGAGAAGAACCTGGACTTGATCGTTGTAAACAATCCCAACCTCCCCGGTGCCGGATTCGAAGTCGACACCAATGTGGTCAGCTTGATCGACAAAAGAGGAAAGGTCACAAAGCTACCCCTGCTTTCCAAACGAGAGGTGGCGGAGAAGGTGCTGGATAAGGTGAGCGCCTTGCTGAAGAAGACCAAGAGAGAATAACATGTGATTCTGCGGGGATGGGAGCCCCACCTGCTCAAGAGAGGGGATAGTCGCCGCATGGTCGGGCATTCCAGCCCGATCGTTTCTTCCTGACCTGTCGAAAAATAGCAATGGCTACGACAGACGAAAGCTACGAAAGGATGCTGCAGGCCTTCGCACTGACAAAGAATTTCCTCAGACAGCAGGTGGAACTCGGCTTTGATGAGGTCTACAGTCAAGCCAACGCCAAGAGACCGACCTCGAAAGAAGAGAGTGCAACCGACCCGGAGAGCCTGGACGATTTCTACGACCGGATAAGGAATTGCACCAAGTGCCATCTGAGCCAGACCCGCACCAACTTCGTGTTCGGATCGGGGAGTTCGAAAGCCGAGTTGATGCTCATCGGGGAAGCGCCGGGAAGAGAGGAGGACTTGCAGGGCAAACCCTTCGTGGGAGCAGCGGGGCAGCTTCTCGACAAGATGCTTGCTGCCATCAAATTCAGTCGGGAGGATGTCTTTATCGCCAACATCTTGAAGTGTCGGCCTCCGGAAAACCGCGATCCCCGGCCGGAAGAGATTGAGACCTGCAAAGTACATCTTCTTGAGCAGATCAAATTGATTCATCCCAAGATCATCCTGGCTCTGGGCAGGATATCCGCTCAGGCTCTTCTGGAAACCAAAAGCTCCCTGGGGCAGCTGAGAGGGAGATTTCACGACTTCAGCGGGATCAAGCTGTTGGTTACCTATCACCCGGCAGCGCTTCTCAGATACCAGCAGTACAAGAGACCTGCCTGGGAAGATCTGAAGCTGTTGAGAAAGGAGTATGAAAGGTTAAGAAAGAGCGCGGGCTGAAAGCTCGCGGCTGACAGCCAACCGGAAGTGAGATTGCAGCCGCCCCCTTCGAGGTGTAATGCTCTCGTCCGCGAACTCGCGTGGAGCACTCAATTAGCCAATAAGATCAACGAGACGGACGCATCCGTTGTATTCGTTTGATACGTTGAGCGTATCCGTTTAATCCGTTGACAGAATCGGGGTAAGCAGCCATGGCAAATCGCCGAAGCCCGTCACAACCGGAGAGAATCCCGCCGCAGGCAACAGACGTTGAGCAGGCGGTTTTGGGAGCCATGCTTCTGGACAGAGAAGCAATCGGAAGAGCGCTGGAGATAATCGACAAAGACTGCTTCTATCGGGACGATCATCAGAGGATCTTTGACGCAGTGGTGCATCTGTATGACCAGAACCAGCCGGTGGACATCATAACTGTCTCCGAGGAGCTGGCCAGCCGCAGGCAGCTGGACGAAGTGGGCGGGCGGATGTACCTTCTGGAGCTCACCGAGAAGATCGCCACCACGGCCAATATCGAATACCACTGCAACATAGTGCTGGAGAAGTCCACCTTGCGGAAATTGATCAACACCAGCACCCGGATAGTCTCGCAGTGTTACGACGCCGTCCAAGATGTGGACGACCTTCTGGATCGGGCGGAACAAGGAATCTTCAGCATTTCAGAGAAAAGAATCAAGGAAGGCTTTGTTTCTCTGGGTGATCTGCTTCCTCACACCTTCGAGGCCATAGAGGAATATCAGAAAAAGGGCGGCATGATTACCGGCATACCCACCGGCTTTTTTGAGCTGGACACCTTGACCGGTGGGCTGCAGAAATCGGATCTGGTGGTCGTGGCCAGCCGCCCCTCCATGGGCAAGACCGCCTTCTGTCTCTCGGTAGCCGAGCACGTTGCCATTGAGGCCAAGGTTCCGGTGGGAGTCTTCAGCCTGGAAATGGCCAAGAGCCAGGTGGCTCAGAGAATGCTCTGCAGCCGGGCCAGATTCTCGACCCACAAGATGAGAACCGGCAAGATCAGCGACCACGAGTACAGCAACCTGGCCATGGCAGTGGGGCCGCTGGCGGAATCCCAGATATTCATCGACGACACCCCCAATCTGGGGATTCTGCAGATGCGGGCCAAATCCCGCCGGCTCAAAGCCCAGCACGACGTGGGTTTGATCATAGTCGACTACCTGCAGCTGATGCAAGGACCGCGAAGCGTGGAATCGAGGCAGCAGGAGATTTCCATGATCTCCCGCTCGCTCAAAGGGTTGGCCAAGGAGCTGGAAGTCCCGGTCATAGCCGTTTCCCAGCTTTCCCGGAAGGTGGAGGATAGGGGCGGAGACAAAAGACCCATGCTGGCTGACCTGAGAGAGTCCGGGGCGATTGAACAGGATGCGGACGTGGTGATGTTCGTATACCGCCCGGAGTTCTACGGGATAGAGAAATTCAGAGACGGAAATCCCGCCCAGGGAGTCGCGGAGATAATTGTGAGCAAGCACCGAAACGGCCCGACCGGCGAGCTGCGCCTGACTTTCCTGAAAGACTTCGCCAGATTCGAGAACATGGAATTCATCCGCAGAGAGGTTCCCATCTAATTCGGGAAAGGGGTGAGAGAAACGCGCTTTTCGTACACTCCCGAGAATATATTCGCTTGCGTGGGCAGGAAGACCCTGACATTCTTCGAGGACATCGGAGGTCTGGTCATCATGGTCAGGGACATAATCCTGGGCCTGCCCAAAGCCTTCACCCGGTTCCACCTCACAGCCGAGCAGATGCTTATGATGGGGGTCAACTCCCTTCCCCTGGTGGCCATCGTGTCGGTCTTCACCGGAGCGGTCACAGCGGTTCAGGCGGTATACCAGATCTCGGATTACGTGCCCATGAGATACCTGGGCACGGCGGTGGGAAAAGCGGTCATGATTGAGCTGGCTCCGGTTCTCACCGCCCTGGTGGTGGCAGGCAGGGTGGGAGCAGGAATTGCCGCCGAGCTGGGCACCATGAAGGTAACCGAGCAGATCGATGCGCTGAAGACTCTGGCCCTGGACCCGGTGGAATATCTGGTGGTGCCCAGAATCGTCGCCGGCCTGATCATGCTTCCGGTCCTCACCATTTTTGCCGATGCCGTGGCTTTGGCCGGTGGTTTGGGAATCTCCGCCACCACCCTCAACGTTCCGCCCCACGTCTTCCTGAACAGCCTGAAATCCTTCTTCAAGAGCATGGATCTGTTCTCTGGGCTTGCCAAGGCGTTCGTCTTTGGCGGCATCATATCGATCATCGGATGTTATCAGGGATTCAGGACCAGGGGCGGTGCGGAAGGTGTGGGCAGGTCGGCCACCAAGGCAGTGGTGCTGGCGTCCGTGTTGATTTTGATAGCTGACTACGTGGTGGCAAGCATCCTCTTCGGATGATAAGCGGCTGTTCGGCTGAGAAGCCGGCGCCGATCAGCGGACAGTCGATTGCAGGCATATCAAACATGATCGAAATCAAGAACGTTTTCAAGAGCTTCCGCGATAACAAGGTACTCCGCGGGGTCGACCTGACCATAAAGAAGGGCGAGACCATAGTCGTCATCGGGAGGAGCGGATGCGGAAAAAGCGTGCTTTTGAAGCTGATCATGGGACTTCTGAAGCCCGATTCAGGCAAGATACTGGTGAATGGAGACGACGTCACCGCTTTGAACGACAGGGAGCTCCGCGAGCTCAGGCAGAAGTTCGGCATGCTCTTTCAGGCCTCGGCGCTTTTCGACTCCATGACCGTGGACGAGAACGTAGGACTGGCCTTGAGGGAGCATACCGACCTGCCAGAAGAGCAAGTGAAGCAGAGGGTGCAGGAGAAGCTCAAAATGGTTGGGCTCTCCGAAGTAGAAGAGAAAAGGCCGGCTGAGCTATCGGGAGGTATGAAAAAGAGAGTGGGGCTGGCAAGGGCCATAGCCATGGATCCGGAATACGTGCTTTACGACGAGCCCACCACGGGCCTGGATCCCATCATGGCAGACGTGATAAATGATCTTATCATAAGGCTGCGAAACACCCTCTCCATAACCTCCATAGCGGTGACCCACGACATCGTCTCTGCGTACAAGATAGCCGACCGGATCGCCATGCTGTATGAGGGTACCATAATCTTCGTAGGAACACCCCAGGAGGTCAAGAATACGAACGACCCGACGGTCAAACAGTTCATCGAGGGAAGCGCGCAAGGCCCAATCCCCGCGCTTTAAACCCGTCCACCGACCACAGTCCGCCGTCGACCGCGGGCCGCGAAATCAAGGCAGGCGCATTAGTGGGATATAAGTTCGAGAATCTTGAAGTCTGGCAGTTATCTTTGGAGTTCGTAGACAAGGTATACGAGGTCGTGGATTTACTACCCGATAAGGAACGACACAACCTGCGGTCTCAGATGATCAGAGCCGCAACGTCCATTTCTCTAAATGTTGCGGAGGGCTCGATGAGTCAGACCGATGCGGAGTTCAGTAGATTTCTCGGTATTGCGGTCAGATCCTGCGCTGAGGTTGTTGCCTGCTTGCATCTGGCTATGAGGAGAAAGTATATCGGCCAAGAGATCTTCTCTCCCGTTTATGAATTCAGCGAAAGACTGTTTGCAGAACTCCAGGCATTGCGAAGGAAGCTGAAGTAAGCGGTGGACGGTAGGCGGAAGATAGTTAGCGGCGGTCGGTCGTCGGGGGACGGTGGACGGAATTTAGCCATGATCAATCCTAACAAGACGAAGACAATCTATATCTGCCAGTCGTGCGGCCACAAATCCGTAAGATGGGTCGGAAAATGCCCTGACTGCAGTGCCTGGAACAGCATGGTGGAGGAAAGGATCACCAGACGCAGGACAACCCGCTCGTCGGAAAAAGCCTCCTCCACTCCTCTGAAGGAGGTCGATCTGCTGGACGAAGATCGCATAACCACAGGAGTGAAGGAGTTTGACCGTGTGGTCGGCGGGGGGATCGTGAAAGGATCGGTGATCCTGGTCGGCGGCGATCCCGGCATAGGCAAGTCCACCCTGCTTCTGCAGATTTCTGAAAAAATCGCTTCCCAATTGGATAAAGTTTTGTATATTACCGGCGAGGAGTCGCCAAAGCAGATTAAGCTCCGGGCTGAACGCTTAAAGATAAACCCAAATAGAATAGACGTACTTACCGAGACCAACCTGGACCTGATATTGGATGCTTTGAGGCAGGACGTCCCGTATATGACCGTGATCGATTCCATCCAGACCACCTACACCCAGAACCTGGAGAGCACTCCCGGCAGCATCAGCCAGATCAGAGAATGTGCCGGAGCACTTATTGGGTTTGCCAAACACAGCCACACTCCGGTTTTTCTTGTGGGCCACGTGACCAAGGACGGCTCCATCGCTGGCCCCAAGGTTCTGGAGCACATGGTGGATACGGTTCTCTATTTCGAGGGTGAGAAGAGCTGTCTGTTCCGAATCCTCAGAGCGGTAAAAAACCGGTTTGGCTCCAGCAACGAGATCGGGGTGTTTCAGATGGAGGAGCGGGGGCTTATGGAGGTCGAAAACCCCTCGCTGCTCTTTCTGCCGGAGAGAACCGGCGACGTGTCCGGCTCGGTGGTGGTCTGCTGCATGGAGGGAAGCCGGCCGCTTCTGCTCGAGCTGCAGGCTCTGGTCTCTCCCTCAAACTACGGCACGCCTCAGAGGGTCTCGTCCGGCGTGGATTACAAGAGGCTGGCTCTCCTTTTGGCCATACTTGAGAAGAGGGAGGGGCTTTCCGTGTCAGCCTTTGACGTCTTCGTCAACCTGGCCGGAGGGGTAAAAATCGATGAGCCGGCTATGGATCTGGGGGTGGCTGTGGCACTGGCCTCTAGCCTCAAGGAAGTGCCGGCGCAGAGGGAGTCGGTAGTAATCGGCGAGGTGGGACTGGGAGGCGAGGTTCGGGCAGTGGGCCAAATAGAAAGGAGGATCAAAGAGGCGGAAAAACTCGGGTTTTCTCGATGCGTCATTCCGCACGGAAATCTAAAGGGACTTAACCAAGAATTCAAAATCGAGATAATCGGAGTGAGGAGCATTCAAGAAACTCTGAAATACGTGTTAACCTAAATCTCTTACTTGAACGGAGGTTCCGATGCGCTTAAGGATCAAAAAGCTCTTGAGGGGTGGGGAATACTTCGTCTCCTTCGAGAACGTGGACTTCAACCAGGAGGAGACGGAGAAGATAGAGAAGTTCGGCATGCCGGATGTGGATTTCACCTCGGATGGTCTTGGCACGCACAAGCTGAGTGAGATAGATCTTTCGGTCAAGTGCCAGACCGTGGAGGAGGCGGAGCACACCATCAACAGCGTCAGCCAGAACATCAAGGATAGGCTGACCGAGCTTTTGGCCCAGGTGGACAATTTTAGCGGTGAGGAGGTGGTGGATCTCTGACCACCGCTTGGCCCGCGCAGTCTATCTTGCCGCAAAATACAGCTTCTGTAATGTCGGATACGCAGCCATTGACGGCACTGTCCGACATTTCTTCATGTGCTGACCCAGGTGTGAAAGCGCCAGATTATTGGCGAAAACCACCTGAGTGCCTGTTGACAATTCCGGTTTTGGTATTATATTATTACTGAGCTGTTCATTAACTTCAACAAATACTTAATTTGCGTGGGATAGTCCGGGAAGTCGGACTGATCCGAAAACCTCCAGCAAGGAGTAGCCCATGCTAAAGACAGCAACCCTTGCTCTGGTAATTGGGGCCGTGTCGCTTGCCTCCGCCCAGGCTGGCGATTACGTCACGCCGATGCAGGCACAAGAGGTCGCTCAGGGGCTGGTGGATAGAATCGTATCCTACGTCTCTGCCCAGCCCGAGAAAGCCCAAAATCTTCCTGAACTCAGAGGGACGAAACTCGTGAATCCGATACTCGTGCACAGCTACCCGGATCTTAAGCCGTCTTATTATGTGGTGCCGGCCGCCGATCCAGGGGGCGAGATAACCTGCCTCGTCGGAATCAGCGCAGAGAAGAAAGACTGGCAGTGGTTCAGGCGGGCACGGTTGGAGGCCTTTCCGAAGATAAGGCAGGAACAAGCGCTGCAGGTCTGCCAGGAAATCGCCGGGAATCTGGCCATCTCGGAACCCAAAGTCGTTGAGATGCCCAGTAAAAAGACGTACTGGCTCTGTCAGACCGACGATGCCAACCTGGGGGACGTATTTGTCAGCATCGAAGACGCCTCGGAGGTGTATAGCAGCCTCGATCCGGATTTCTCTGATTTAACCACCGACAACGGGCCCCTTCTCTCTCCTGAGGATCGCCCCGAAAACCCGACTCGGACGGCTCCAGACAGGGTTCCGGCGTATCCGGATGCCTACAACATCGAGGATGTGCCCTTCTACTATCAAGAGACCTCATGGTACTGCTGCGAGGCTGCTCTGGAGATGGTCTTCGACTACTGGGGCCCCGATATCAGTCAGACCGATATCGGCGATGTGGCAAACGACATGCCCGGCGTGGGAACCTATATAGACGATGTCAGAAGAGCCTCTCACTTCAGCTACATCAGCACCGCCATTCAGAATCCCTCACTTCAGGGATACAACGAAAGAGACTATGGTTATTCCAGCTGTGAAGTGGAGTGGTCTGATGCGGAACACTATCCTGATCGCTACCAGGATCTGAAGGAGCTTATATCCAACGATTACCCTATCGTAGTCGCGACCTGGTTCAGTTCCAGTCATTCGGTGGGCCACTGTCGGGTGGTCAAAGGATATGACGACAACCTCAACGACTTTTTGGTGCACGATCCGTGGTACTACCCGCCTTACTCCGGTCCCGACGTTCACTTCAACCAGACTTTCTTTGTGGACGATCTGTGGGTTTATTCTAACCGCTGGGGGCTCTTGTCTGTTCCCTGGCGAATAGAGTATTCTATTCCGCCGTATGTTTTCGCCGGGGGCGACACTCTCCGAATCGAGGTCAGTTTCACTTACGTCGCTCCCCATCCTTTCGACGGCCAGTTCAATGCCTACGTTCACGCTGTGACCAACGTACCTCCAGGCTATTTCTATTATCCTCCCACCCAGCCCGAAATAGACTTCTCCAGTCGGTATTCGGGCTTTTCCGCCGACACCTGCTGGGAGTACATCTGCCTGTACCCTAAGCCCGAGCCGGATACTTTCACGATCGAAGTGACCGGTTACGTCTCCGGCTCCTCCATCTCGTATCCGGTCTACGAGGATATGATGGGGGACGTGTTTGAGGAAACGGTATACGCCGTCCATTTTCTCTGTGGCGATGTCAACTTGGACTCGTGGGTCGACTTGGCCGACGCGGTGTACCTGCTCAATTACCTTTTCAAGGGCGGAGAGCCTCCGCTGGTCTTTGAGATGACAGACGTGAATATGGATGCTCTGCTGGACATCGCAGACGTGGTTTTTCTTCTGAACTATCTCTTCAAGGACGGACCCGATCCGTGTGAGTGATGTGATCGGAAGATCGCTCCCTTCGAGCATCGCTCTTCAACCTTAGTCAATGGCCCGTCGGATATGCCCCCGTACAGAGGGCTATCCGACTTTCTTTACCTCGCGCCTTTCCCCCTCTCCACTTTGCGGAGAGGGGGAACAAAAGGGGGTGAGGTTCACGGCAGGATTAAGGTTGACAATCGACGGATCAGATGCAATCTTTGTCTCATGACAAAAAGAAAACGCACCAAGAAGGTCTGGGTAGGCGATGTCCCCATAGGTGGAGGTGCGCCCATCTCCGTTCAGTCGATGACCAAGACTGATACTCGCGATGTTCCGGCCACAGTCAGACAGATAAGAAGGCTCGAAAGAGCCGCCTGCCAGATTATTCGCGTGGCAGTGCCGGACAGAGAAGCCGCCTCCGTGCTGCCGGAGATCAAGAGAAGAATCAAGATCCCCCTGGTGGCGGACATTCACTTTGACTATCGCTTGGCCTTGAAGGCCATAGATGCAGGCGCAGACAAGCTGCGAATCAATCCCGGAAACATAGGAACAGATTGGAAGGTTAGGGAGGTAGTAAAGGCGGCAAAGGAGAGCAAAATTCCGATTCGGGTCGGAGTCAATGCCGGTTCGCTTCCGCGCGATCTGAGACGGAAGCACAGAGGTGCAACTCCCGCTGCATTAGTTGAGGCGGCTTTGAGACAGATCAAGATCCTGGAGGATTTGAACTTCGATAAGATCGTGATTGCCCTGAAATCCTTTGACGTCCCCACCACTGTGGAAGCCTACAAGCTGATGTCCAGGAAGAGGAAATACCCTTTGCACGTGGGCATCACCGAGGCGGGACTGCCTCTTCCAGGCTCGATAAGATCAGCCCTGGGGATCGGGATACTTCTGGCTTCCGGCATCGGCGATACGATTCGTGTTTCTCTGACCGGTGACCCGGTTCAGGAGGTCGTGGTTGGGTACGAGATTCTGAAAGCGCTGCATTTGCGGGAGCACGGGCCGATCATCATCTCCTGCCCCACCTGCGGGCGATGCGAGATAGATATAATCTCCACGACCAAGAAATTGGAGCGGGCAGCAAGAAAGATCGAGACTCCGATCAAAATAGCTGTTATGGGCTGCGTGGTGAACGGCCCGGGAGAGGCAAAAGACGCAGATGTGGGAATGGCCGGCGGAAAAGGATATGGCCTTCTTTTCCGCCAAGGCAAGGTCGTCGCGAAGGCCAAAGAGAAAGACTTAGTCAATGCGCTACTCGCCATGGTGCAAGAAACGACAAGTGCGCAGAATACGTAGTCGCTCGATTTATCGAGCTACAAAGCTCTCCGGATGCACTGTCATTGGGAAATGCCAATCGACTGAGTGTAGAGACGATGAAGAGAGAAATCAAATTACTGGGTGAGATTTACGAGAATTCGGCCAGAAACCTCCCCGGCAAATTAGCCCTGAAGAAAGGGGAGACCGAATATACTTTCGCTCAGGTAGAAGACGCGGTGGTGAAGCTGAAAAACTATTTGCTGGGGCTCGGATTGAAAAAGGGTGACAGATTTTCCGTGATAGGCGAGAACTCACCTGAGTGGGCCATTGGCTATTTGGCAATCGTAAAAGCGGGCTTGATTTGTGTCCCTCTTGATCCCATGTTATCGGAGGGCGAAATCATTCACGTTCTCAGAGAGAGCGAGGCCAGGGGCGTCCTGAGCTCAGAGAACCATATGTACAAAGTGGAAGCTGTTAAGCCCGAGTTGAAGAATCTGGAATGGATCATCCGCCTGAATGGCATCAGAGACCTGGACGCAAAAGAAGATATTCCTGCCGGCCAGATCGACCCTGATTCCTTGGCGGTTTTGATCTTCACCTCGGGCACGACCGGAACGTCCAAAGCCGTGATGTTAAGTCATAACAATATTATCAGCAATATAAGGTCGTTTCAACCTGTGATAACGTTAGGCGAAAACGACACCATGGTTTCGATCATACCGATGCATCACACCTTCGAAGCGACCTGCGGTTTCCTTTACCCCCTGTGCTGCGGCGCAGCAGTGCATTACCCGCCAAGCCTGAAACCGAACGACCTGCAGAGAACATTGAAATCTGCAAGGGTAACATGTCTGATTGCCGTTCCACTTCTATTTGAAAAACTGCTACGCGCGGTGAGCAGAAAAGTAACCAGGTCACCAATGCCCACAAGAGTCCTGTTCAACACCACCAGCGGGATTGCTTCGGTCTTGAAGTTCCTGCGCAAACCACTCTTCGCAAGGGTGAGGAGAGAAATGGGTTTGGAGACCCTGGTGTATGCAATATCTGGCGGAGCGGCGCTTCCAGTCAAAGTTGCTAAAGGATTAGAGCTCTTCGGCATACCCATTCTGCAGGGTTATGGCTTGACCGAGTCCTCACCCGTGATTTCGGTTAATCCGTTGAAGAATCCTAAGAATGACTCCGCAGGCCCACCCATCCCTGGTGTGGAGGTCAAGATTGCCGAGCCGGATGCAGGCGGTATAGGTGAAATCGTGGTGCGCGGTCCCAACGTGATGCTGGGTTATTACAAGAACAGGGCGGCAACCGACGAGGTCCTGAAAGGTAGCTGGCTCCACAGCGGAGATTTAGGTCACGTCGATAAGGCAGGTTACCTGTACATCACCGGAAGGAAGAAGAGCACGATTGTAACCCAAACGGGGAAGAATATCTATCCCGAAGAGATCGAAGAGAAACTCATAAAGAGCCAGTGGATAGAGGAAGTTCTGGTCCTACCAAGAATCGATCCCCAGACCAAGAAAGAGGAGATCTGCGCCATAATCCATCCGAATTACGAGCTGCTTGAAGAGTACAGTATCTCAAAAGGTGTCACATTAAGCGAACAGGATATCCAGAGAATCTACAAGGATGAAGTCACAAAATGCAACCAAGACCTTTCCGGCTATAAAAAGGTCACTCGATTTGAAATCCGAGAAGAAGAATTTCCTAAAACTACGACCAATAAGATCAAGCGTCATCTGTTTGTCGAAAGAGGAATAAAGGTCTGAAGTCGGACAAAATAGGAAGGGACACAGGCTCCGTCCGCGTGGAGGCAAGATCATCACACAGGTCAAAGAAGACGAGTTGACAAAAGCTCTTTTTTGTGAGGTGATGAAAGCGGCGTGTAACGCATAAACCCAGGGGGTATTCTGTGGGCATGGACGAGAAAAAAGCAGCGGTCATAGAGACTTTGGCAAAACATGAGGAGGCCATAGCCCGGCTGTATGGCGCCTACTCAGAGGCGTTTCCCGATCGGAGGGATTTCTGGTCTTCTCTTGCGGCCGAAGAGATCGAGCACGCTACCTGGCTGCGCAACCTCATTCCCCAGATCGAGAAAGGCTCGGTCTATTTCGAGGAGAGAAGGTTCCAGATGGAGGCCATAAGAACGTCGCAGGGTTATCTTGAACAGCTGGCAGCCGGTGTCCAGAAGGAGAAGCCGCCTGTAATAAAGGCTTTGTCTGAGGCTCTGGACATCGAGAGGGCGTTAATCGAGAGGGGATACTTCCAGGTCGCCAAGACGGATTCTCCGCCGCTGAGGGAGGCGTTCGAGAATCTGGCCGACGGTACCATTGCGCACATCGAGAAGGTGCAGAGGGCATGGTCCGAGAGCAAGGCAGCATCCTGCGCGCGGAAGAAGCCCGGAGAGTGACTTAGCCTCCTTGTGATTTTGCCCGCAGAGAGACTTGAGCTATCGAGCAAGCGAGGTTCGGCGAATTTTCCGTGCCGTTCAGGCCGCACTCGAAGTTCCAACCGGTGAGAGAAGATGCTCAGATGCAGCAAATGTGTTTTGCCCGAATCCACTCCGGGAATCCGCCTTGACCAAGAAGGGCTCTGCAACTATTGTCGCTCATATCAAAGGCTCAAATACGCAGGCGAGAATAAGCTAATAGAGCTTCTGGAATCGTACAGAAGACCCGACAGTAAATATGACTGCATCGTGACCACAAGTGGCGGTCGTGACAGCACCTATACCTTGCTCAAGTTAGCCAAAGACTACGGCATAAAGACCCTGGCGGTCAATTATGAAAACCCCTTTACTGATCCCCAGGCAAAGACCAACATCGAGAATGCAGTCAGGAAGTTGAACGTCGATATCGTCGGGTTTAAGCTGAAAGACCAGATCCACCAAAGGATTTTCAAAAACAGCGTCGCCTCATGGTTTCGAAAACCATCCCCTGCGTTAGTGCCAATGATGTGCGTCGCCTGCAAGAATCTCTTGTTGGAAATCCTCAAGATAGCATAGAGAAATGACATA
>CAYFQZ010000508.1:0-2310 GCA_964345305.1 uncultured Ignavibacteria bacterium
GAGGCGGTGGAGATCGCGCGGGCGTACAACATCCATCCGGCAACTGTGTCCCGCTGGAAGCAGGAGTTCCTGGAGAAGGGTGCAGAGATGTTCGGGAAGGACAAGATGGTGGCGCAGTACGAGAAGAGGATCAGGGAGCTAGAGCAAACAAGGCCGTCAGCCAGACAACCGCCACGACAACTGACAACTGGGGTGAGAGCCAACTCGAATCTGCCCCCTGCATGGCTGCCCCTCCTCGCGGAGAAGATGGATGAATTATGTCACTTCGTCCTCCTCTTGGACAAATCTCGTCCCACGGCTTGCGCCGGTGAGTATGAGGCCTTTTCGCTCCTCCTTGACTGTCTCTTCCGTCTCTCCCGCCGCGAGCTTGCCCATCACCCGGCCTTCCTTGAATCGACACTATATCCGGGTCGCGGTTGGCTAATATGGCCCGCCGTTCCCGGATTGGCTGCCGGGAGCCAGGGGAAGCTGGCGGTCCACATGAAGGGCTAGGAATGCGGAGCATCGACAGACCTAGGTTGAAGAGTGAGGACAAGGCGTAGTGAGCAAATGGGGCTTGAGATGCCACGACTAGCGTCCGATAACCTGCCTGAGAGCGATTGGCTTGCTTGAAGGAGATCGCCCATAATGTTCTGGACGCAGAGTGTGTCAGGGAGGAAGGGAGGGGAAGATGAAATACTTCAGGAAACAGCTCGTGCTCCTGGTGTGTGCTGCAGTGTTACTGGGAGTAGTAGCGCTCACCAATGATCTCCGTCGGACACCGCTAGCCAGCACGACGACTGCTGCAGTGCTGGGTACTGCCTCAGATGACTCTCCATCTGCCATTGGTCTCTACTTCGTCTCCATTCGCGATGGCAACCAAGAGATCTATTTCATGAAGCTCGACGGTTCAGAGCCGACTCGTATCACGCACGACCCAGCGACAGATAACCATCCCACAGTATCACCCAATGGGCAGAAGGTTGCATTCGCTACCGACCGCACAGGCAATGTCGAAGTGTTTCTGATGAACGCTGATGGTTCCAACCCGGTCAACTTGACGGAAATCTGGGCAGATGATTTCCCGTACAGTTGGTCACCCGATGGTCAGAAGATTGCATTGACGACCAACCGCAACGGCGACCTTGAAGTCTATTCAATGAACGCCGACGGCTCATTGCAGACCAATCTGACGAACCGCCCCAAGAGTGATGACTTCTGCCCTGCCGCCTGGTCCCCCGACGGCCAAAGGATTGCATTCATGTCTGACCGTGATGGCAATCACGAGATCTACGTAATGAACGCCGATGGCACTCAGCAGATCCGACTGACCAACGATCCTGGAACGGATGCCTGCCCTAACTGGTCTCCTGACGGGACCAAGATCGCCTTCTACTCTAACCGAACTGGCAACGATGAAATCTACGTGATGAACGCCGATGGCACCGAGCAGACCCAACTGACCAATAGCCCAGGAGATGACCGGTGGCCCGCTTGGTCACCTGATGGTAAAACCATTACCTTCACGTCAACACGTGACGGCAACTTTGAGATCTATGTAATGGCAGCGAACGGGACTGCCCAAACCCGCTTGACGGATAATCCAGCGCCGGATTTCTGGTCCCGCTTTCGGCCAAGAGCATGAAGAAGCATAAGGTACAAGCACTGAGAGCATACGCACCAGGCACTGATAACTTCAGGCTATAGTATCGTTCCCTTCAGCGCTGTAGTCCTAACAGGAGGCAGGAAGGCATCTCCAGTACAGGAAATGCCCTGGTCCATCACGCCGCAAGGAGTGCCGAGCTTACCCCAGGCGACGAGGACTCATGCTGTCCGGAGCGTCAACATCTGTCCCCATGTGTTGAATAAGAGCCATATCTGGGTAATGGTTGGCTAATACGGACTCCCTTTCCCTTGGTGAGCTGAAGAAGCGGGGAGAAGCCACCGGCCCGAATATGAGAACATGCTGGAATGGGCCTGCTCTTTTGTGCGCCTGCTTGTGAAAAAACTTTGTGTCTAACAGTTACTCTCCACCCTCACCTGCAGGAGGAAAGTGACCAAGCTGCGCCAGTCCGGCGATGTTATCCCACGTAACCCACAATTCAGTGATCTTTCCAGCTTCCAGACGGAACACTCCGCTGATGTCGACCTTCATCTGCTTCCCGGAGGGCGGGAACGGTCCCATCGGACCCTCCTGTGTACCCGCAAAACTGCCGTAGAATGCCACCAAATCTCCTTCAGCTACTAACATGTTGATTGTCACCCGCTGATCAGGGAAGGTCACCCCAGTATCTTGATGAAATCGCTTGAAATCCTCCCGACTGCGAACCT
>CAYFQZ010000509.1:0-3195 GCA_964345305.1 uncultured Ignavibacteria bacterium
AGTGTCACCGCTTCCGTGGATTTGCCCTGGGCGATCAGCTGATCTGCAAGCTCCAAAGCCTGAAGATACCTCTCCACGTCCTGCCCAAATGCGAAGGAGAAGGCAAACCAAAAGAATAAAATCAAGAAAAATGCTTTTCTCATGGGCACACCGTTGAGCCAGCTTTCACTATTATACGATACGGTTAGCTCATTGTAAAGATTTTTGACAGAATTAAAAAACTCGCCCTCAAGGCTGATTCAGACGGTTCCGGAAGTGACGATCGTCGGTATCCTTCTGGGGCTCCCATCTCTCCGATGCGCCTCAGTGATCTCCCCTATGGCCTGCCTTCTATTACGATAGGGCGGCTGTTAGCGGACCGGATAGGGGAGAGGAACTTAGAATTGCGGAAAGGGAGTGAATTAAGGGACTAATTTGAACAGCTTGCCTTGGCCGGGATCAAGATGCGGGGTGAAGGGAATGGCGCCGTTTATGGCACCGGTAAATGTGGTGTCCTGCGAATACTGGTCTATCACATACCACATCTTTTTAGCAGCAGCCATTTCTGCGCTGTCAATGTACACGGTGACGTTTTGCTTCTCCGTGGAAAGACACCTTCGGTTCACCAGCATGAAATAATCGGTATCTGCATCATCCTTGAAAAATCCCACTTCTGCAAAGATGCTGTCTAGTGCATATTCATTACTTTTCACCGAATCGATGAAGCTGTTAGGTATCAAGGATGCCGTATCACACAAACCCGCACCTTGCCATTTTAGGTTGTAAAAAGTCTCACCCATGTTTTCCATGAAAGGTCCGACAACATCCCGGATGTAGTACCAATTTTCAGTCGGATTTGCTGAAGTGTCAGTCAGTCCATTGATCGTCTTCCAGTGAATATCCAATGAATCGACATACTCACCGTCTCCGTATTTCCAATATAACACTCCTTCTGTCCCATAAGCGAGCGACAGGTTCGTCTTGCATCTCAGCTCTTGAGTGGTCGGCATTCTCCATCTGTATGCCCACTTGTCAGGATTACCGGGGCAGTTCGTTCGGACGCTTGCCGTGCACTCATATTGTGAAAACGCCTGTAGGGTGACGGAGAAACCGATGCCCACATCCTGCGATTCGGTTCTGTTAAGAAAAAGTGCTTCAGTCAGATTAGACCAGGCTTCCTGCAGAGAAAGCGAGTCGCCGGTAGGCGAGTCAGTTACGTGAGCAATGGCCCGCTGGTCCCGGTATGCACCCTTAAGGGGATAGAGATCTGGATGGATGTCTCTGGGCACCACCCTTCGGATAAATGGAATTCCAGACTGAGCCGCAAAGCCTCTTTTTTGCCGGTCCACTGATGTCAGAACACTGTCCACATGCCTCCAGGGAAGGTAGCCGTCGATACGGCCACGCGGATTCATCTCCTCTCTTAAATACCATGAGTCAACAGCAGGACTTAACTCATAGTGAGTATTGACATAGTCTGTTATCCTTGAGTCGTGTTCTCCTGCCATCAACCTTTGCCCATCCTCATCAAATACTTTCACTTTGTCGATATAGAAATCCCTGTTCCCGAACCAGTAGACCCTATATTCGATGAGATAAGTTCTTTTGTCTTTTGGATCGTACAGACCTGAGTCGTAGAAGAATTGCGTGTTGTAGGTCAAGGTATCCTCGAAATAGGCGGTGTCGGAAAAATCGCTGTCCTGCAAGGTATCGCAAACCACAATATAGAGACTCTGGCCGCGCTTTTTCGTTACGGAAAGGATAGCCACGTTCTGGTCTCCTGCGGTAGTATCAGCTCCTGCCCTTATTCTGAAGGGAACAAAGTAATCGAAGGTTCTCCACTCGTCCTGGTCGTGTATGCCTATGAACTTCAGGTCCTGTCCATATAACGGACCAGTCTGGATAATCCCCGCAGTGTCGGCATGGTCAGGGCTCACCATCCAGGCACCCACGTCTCCATCCTGCACTGCCCGTCCTATTGAGTGTTTTAAGCTATCCGACTCGAAATACACCTGTCCCCCCTCTGCCTCCCAGATATTGTAATGGGCACAGGAATAATAGTAAGGGACGCAGATATCCTGAGGCTCACTCTTGTTGTGGACTGCACACCTGATGCCTTCGGATTCCAGGAGATCTCTTTCAGTTTCGCTCTCAATTGACGTCACCAGATAATTCATCCTGAGGGTATCCTTGATGATATCCAGGAATGCCCTGCAATCAGCAGAATCATCGGGCACGTTGTACGGCCAGGTGCCAAACTTGAACTTCTCTTCAGCCTTCAAGTTGTGAGCAAGGCGGGCGAATAATACCATGGTAGCCGCCAAAAGCCAGAGTGTGATTCTAGTTCTATCCGCCAAAATTCACCTCCCTCCATTGGAAGCTAATGGTTTTCTATCACCACGCAACAGACGGATTCGCCGTAAAGTTGGGCAATCTTCAGCCCACTGGTCTATCACCTGCTCTGCGAATCAGAGGAACACGAATCGTTGGTCGCGAGCAGGTCATATGTCCGTGGCCACAGGCCAGTTGACTCAAATGAGCTTGAGCGCGCGCCAGTTTGTATCTTCATAACTAAAAAGCGAAGATGTTTGTTCCAACAGCTTAACATCCTCGCCTCTTTGAATAACTCGATCTTTGATTCAGCTCTTAATAGATATCTGCTTCCCGGAAATACTCGCTTCTGTTGTCTATGATTTCGGCCGATTCCCGAAGCTGGCTGTACCAATCTTGATAAACTTCGCGCTGCTTGTCTTGTAGTACCACGGAGCTGAGAGAGTCCTTAAGGGAGACGAACAGGCTGTCGTCAATTGCCGTCCGCGAAACGAACTCAATGATAAAGGCTCCCCGCTCCGTTTTTATCGGGCCAGTCAGTCGGTTCTCTAAATTCAGAGAAAAGCAAGCGCCTATGAATTCAGGGGGGTTGCCTATTTCGGGAAGGGAGGAATTGCGAGAGAACTCGTCAGTCTCCTTGTAAGTGGCGTCGTTATCCGTTGCCGCCTTTTTTAGCGATTTGCCCGCCTTGATCTGTTCATAAATCCTTTGGGCCTCAACATGAGCTAAAGAATCGGCTTTGGCCTTGGACAGCTTCTGTTTGATGGCGCTCCTCACCTCTTCCAAGGGAGAAATCCCCGCCGGTCTTCTGTCACTTATCTGGAAAACATAAATGCCTTTAGCGGTCTCGATGATCTCGCTGGTCTCGCCCACTTTGTTGTTGAA
>CAYFQZ010000510.1:0-3034 GCA_964345305.1 uncultured Ignavibacteria bacterium
CATCCTTGGTCATAGGGTCGAAGGGTAGCTTCTTTCCGCTCTCATTCTCTCTTTCTAATCTTAATCCTGATCGGCGTTCCCAGGAAGCCGAAATGCTCTCTGATCTTGTTCTCCAGGTATCTCAGGTATGGTTGCTTCAGAAGCTCAGGATAGTTGCAGAAGAATACGAACGTAGGGGGCTGGATGCCGGTCTGGGTAACGTAGTACAGTTTTATATATTTGCCTCTGACCGAAGCCGGAGGTCTGGCCTTTATGTCCTTCTCCAGCTTCTGGTTTAGCTCCCTGGTTTCGACTCTCTTCCTCCTCTCCTGGTGGACGCGCGCAATCAGATCCATCGTGGCCTTAACCCTTTGCCCGGTTTTCGCTGATATGTAAACCTGGGGCACGAACGCAAGCGTCGGTACGCTGCTTTTCAACTGCCTGGCATATATATCAGCCGTCTTCTCGTCCTTCTCCACAAGATCCCACTTGTTGATTGCTAGAACCATGCCCTTCCGGAGGTCATTCACCTGGGTCAGTATTTTGGCGTCCTGCTTCAGAAGGCCTGCCGGACCCTCGATGAGAATCAGCGCCACGTCACACCTTTCTATAGATCTTAGAGTTCTCAATGTGGTATAATATTCCAGGCTCTCCTTGACTTTTGATTTTCGCCTGAGCCCTGCCGTATCGATCAGGATGTAGGATCGTCCGTCCATACCGATTTCGGTATCGATGGCATCCCTGGTCGTTCCAGGCGTCTCCGAGACTATGAGCTTCTCCTGGCCCAGCAGTGCGTTGACGAACGAGGATTTTCCCACGTTGGGTCTGCCGATGACCGCCACCCTGACGCTTTCCTTTTTCTCCTCATAGACGACCTCTTCGGGCAGACCTGAGACGATCTGATCCAGAAGATCTCCAATGTTGGTTCCTTTCAGGGCGGAGATCGGAACAGGTTCA
Source organism: uncultured Ignavibacteria bacterium (assembly GCA_964345305.1). Taxonomy (GTDB): domain Bacteria; phylum Zixibacteria; class MSB-5A5; order MSB-5A5; family SM1-73; genus SM23-73-3. The sequence continues at coordinate 937 of CAYFQZ010000510.1, forward strand.
CCCAGTCCCAATCTGCTCAACTGATAGATATCGCTCTCGTTTTTCAGGCTGTCAACCTTGTTGGCAACCAGAATCACTTTCCTCTTCGTCCTCTTGAGCCTTCTGGCAATCTCCAGATCAAGTAACTGTGCTCCCACCTTGGCGTCGACGAGAAAGACCACCACGTCCGCTTCGGATATGGCTGCATCTGCCTGAGCTTTCACCAGCAGCTCTATTTCGCTTGCGCCCGAAGGGACATATCCGCCGGTATCCACCAGGTAAAAACTCCTTCGGTTCCAGTTGCTGAAGGCGTAATTGCGATCCCGTGTGATTCCCGGCTGGTCATCCACCACGGCCACGCGCTTTTTCAGGACCCGATTGAACAAGGTGGACTTCCCCACGTTGGGTCTGCCTATGATTGCAACAATTGGAACGGCCATGTCAACGGATTCAGCGGATTAAACGGATTACGCTTACGGAAACGTCAGCCTTGGTGAGAACCGAACACGTCCAGACTCTTGCTTCTTGCGACGATTATTCACTCCTTAACGTAACTTATTTGGGTCTCCGACGTTGCGCACACCCATATTATGACGTCACCCATTCAAATGCAATAAAAAAACCGCCGAACCGGTCTCCCAATTCGGCGATTTCAGTTCCAGATGAGGGTCAGGTCTACTTCGAGACAGGGGGTGGTCCGTTCTTATAAAGATAACTGATCAGGTAAACCACGTCGCCGATGTTGACTGCGTGATCGCCGTTGACGTCTGCAACCTCGAGCCGATCAGGAGCTGAACCCTCTTTGAACAGATAGTTGGTCAAGAAGACCGCGTCGCCCAGATCAACTGAGCCATCGCCGTTGATTTCCCCGCGGCCTCCCCACTGGTTCTCGACGTACAATGTCTCCTCATATTCACCATTCGAGTCACAATCGATCAGGACTGCCACTGGTTGGCCATCAAGCAGCTCCCAATCCGGACAAATCAGGTGCGCACAGCCTTCACCCAACGGCACGTCATAGTGCACGAAGAGCGGGTTGAACTCGCGTGTTCCGAGCTCCAGGGTCAGATGGTAAGTTTTCTCAGGACCCTCGTTGCTGATTCTGAAACAAGTCTGATCTACGATTTCAAGAATCAGGCCGTCTCCTGGAGCAAGCCCGAGTTCATCGAACCCGCCGGTCATTTCCCGATCCTCCAGAGCGCTTACCACCTTAAGAGATATGCTCCTGGCTGCCTGGTCGAGGTTTCTCGCCTCGAAACGCCTGCCATCCTGTGAATAGCTCAGACGATCGATCTGGTCATGTTGACAATCGTTGCGGGTGTACACGAAAACGCCGGAGTCACCGAACACGGAGTAAGACAAATGGGTATGTTGGCTGTTCGATATCCTGGTCTCATACGTGCCCGTGGGAACCAGATATCCGACAGGCGCACGACCGTGCTCGGCGTCGGCAGTCGGAGCGACCACGGGTGAGGCATTCTCCATCTCCACGAAAGCTGCTCCGTCGATGGGACCGCCTATGTATCCCACGGAGTCCCCTTCCATATTAGAGATGACGATATCGGCCGTGGTAGAGCTGAAGACCGATATTGACCCTGTCTCCTCACCGTGCGAGCCAGGGGTGCTGCCTCCCGAAGACCCCATACCCGGGATGGTGGGAAATCCCACATAAGCACCGACGTCATCCATAAGGAACAGGCCCTTGCTCCCACCCCAACCCCAAGGCGCATACTGCCAGGTTCCGTCTGAGGAATCTATGTCGACCACACGGTACTGCCCGGGATGGTAGGAATCGTAAATGCAGAGGTGGTACAAGCCGGGAGTGGAAACGTCCCGGGCCAGGCTGCAGGGAACCACCGCGTGTCCCACGATCCTGCCTCGCCTCTCCGGGAACATCCACGCGGTCCGGTCATTGTCCCCGTTCACCAGTAGCATCTGCTTAAGCTCACTCAGAGTTTCCCGCGTCGTCTTCGACCAGCCGCAAAGGAAATCGTCCAGATGTTCCTCTCCGAACCAAGCCGGGGTGTATTTGTTTACCACTTTTCGGGAAGAGTCGGTCAGGGCGACGTCGTAGAGCTCAGGGACTCCAAAGTCGTTTGGGACGGAGCGATAGTGGTTG
>CAYFQZ010000511.1:0-2225 GCA_964345305.1 uncultured Ignavibacteria bacterium
GGGCATCGGGATCTTCATACTCATCCTGGCCTGCATCAACGTTACGAATCTCGCCTTGGGTCAGGCTTCGACTCGTCTCAGAGAAATCGGGACTCGAAGAATCGTCGGCGCTGGCCGCAAGGAGCTGGTGATGCAGTTTCTGGGAGAGTCGCTGGCTCTCAGCATTGCCGCCTTATGCATCGCCCTGGTGCTGGCGGAGATTCTTATGCCTGTTTTCAACCAAGTGGCAAACGCCGAACTCTCCATCGACACTTTAGGAAACTGGACTATCCTGCCGATACTGCTAGGTCTGCTACTCCTGGTGAGTGTTGCTGCCGGGGGCTATCCCGCGCTCTACCTATCCCGATTCAACCCTACGGACATCATCAAAGGCAGGGTCAGGCTGGGCAAGCCAACCGCGCTTACCCGCTCGCTCGTGGTCGGTCAGTTCTCGCTCTCCATATTCTTCATCATCAGTACGCTGCTGATGTCGCGTCAGCTGAACTATATGCAGAACATGGACTTGGGTTTCGAAAACGACCAGGTGGTCGTCAGCAGCACCGGAGCCGCTGATGGAGAACAGGCAATTCAGCTCATGAGAAACCAGCTGAGATCCCACCCTTCGGTGAAAAGCATTGCCGGCTCCGGCGAATCACTCGGTAGAGTCAGAACGTACAGCGCAGCTACCGCGGAGTGCGGAGAAGTGGAGGCAGACTGCTATCTGTTCAGAATCGACCACAACTACCTCCAAACATTGGGCATGGAACTGGTCCAAGGAAGAAACCTCTCACCAGACTTCGCGGCAGATCCCAGACATTCCGTCCTGGTAAATGAGGCTTTCGTTGATGAGTTCGGTTTGCGGTCGCCGCTGGGCAAAACGGTGAGAGTGCCGGTGAGAGCATTTGAGTACCATGTAGGCACAATAGTAGGGGTGGTACGCGACTTCAACTTTCTCTCGCTGCACAACCCTGTTGAGCCTGCGGTGCTGCACGCGTCACCCTCGTGTCCCGTCTCATACATTGCCGCGAAGATAAGTTCGGACAAGGCGCAACAGACAATTGGAATGCTTCGCAGCGTCTGGTCCAAGATCGCCCCCGACGCGCCTTTCGAATACTACTTTCTGGATGAGGACTTCGATCGGCAGTACGCCACCGAGAAAAGATGGAGTACCATCTTCGGCTACTCGTCCTTCTTCGCCATATTCATCGCCTCTCTGGGTCTTTTGGGCATCACCACCCTCGCTGTGGGCCGCAGGACGAAAGAAATCGGCATCAGGAAGGTTCTCGGCGCAACGGCGATGGGATTGGTTCGATTGGTCTCAAAGGAATTTCTGCTTCTGGTTCTGATTGCCAATTTGGTCGCCTGGCCGGTGGCCTACTATGCCGCGAGCCGGTGGTTGGAAAACTATGCGTACCGGATAAATATTGGATGGGAAACATTCATTCTGGCTGGCGCTCTGGTATTGCTGATCGCGCTGATCACGGTGAGCTCTCAAGCGATGAAGGCGGCCCTAAGAGATCCGGTGGATACACTGAGGTACGAGTAGTTCAATGCTTTCAAGCGTCTTTTTCATCCAGGAAAAACGAAGATGTTTGAAAACTATCTAAAAGCGGCCCTGCGGAACATTCGCAGGCACAAGGGCTATTCGCTGATCAACGTCATGGGCCTGGCCATCGGACTAGCCCTATGCATCCTGATTTTCCAGTACGTCCGCATGGAGTTGACCTATGATTCGTTTCACGAGAATGGGGACGACATCTACCGATTCGTCGTGGCGAGCCAGGAGGAGACGGGCGACTGGGATTACACAGCTCGGTCGCCGATTCCGCTGGGGCCCGCATTAGCAGACCAATACCCTGAAGTGATTCGCTTTAGTCGCTTCCTGAACCGAAGCACGGTAGTGAAGTACAATGGCAGGGTATTTAACGAACTCTTGCTCTTCGCCGATTCGGATGTGCTCTCTATGTTCTCTTTCGACATGCTGAAGGGCAACCCCAGTGTGGCATTGAAGGAGAAGCATTCCGTGATATTGAGCGAAGCTGCAGCCGAGAAGTACTTTGGAGATAGTGATCCAATGGGCAAAGCCCTTTCCATCAAGGGTGGGGATGATTTGGTTGACTTCGTGGTCACGGGTGTGGCCAAGAATGTTCCACACAATTCCACCATTCAGTTCGACTTCCTTCTGCCTTATTCTGCTATTCTGGATGACCTGAGTCCGCAACTGAAGGGCAATTGGGGAGCGCTCA
>CAYFQZ010000512.1:0-1690 GCA_964345305.1 uncultured Ignavibacteria bacterium
TCTTGAGGTTTCCGATTTCTCCGGTAAAACTAGTGGACTGCAGCTCAACTATGCAAGCAATTCGGAACGTGCCCGCGCACGGAAGGCGAGGCCGAACCGTCCGGCTGAACTCACGACGAGGCCCCTACGCTATCCACAGATAGAACGTTACCCCACGTATCAAAATCAATGTGACGGACTACTAGGGTAAGGAAAGAATATGCTCGAATACGTCGTTAAGCGGGTGCTGCTGGCCGTTCCCACCCTCATCCTCATCTCCATTATCTCCTTCCTCATCATCGAATTGCCTCCCGGGGACTATGTGACCGCCTATGTTGCGAAGGCTCGGGATGCAGGCGAGGTCGTGGAGGAAAGCACCATCGAGATGCTCCAGGCCGCCTACAGGTTGGACCGTCCCTTCCTCGAACGCTACTTTCATTGGATCACGGGGATTCTCCTGAGGGGTGATTTCGGCCGCTCCCTGGACTACAGCAAGCCGGTCGGGGAGATCATCTGGGAGAAATTGGGCCTGACCGTGGCCATCACTCTGTTCACCGTCCTATTCACCTGGGTCGTGGCCATCCCCATCGGGATTTACTCGGCCACCCATCAGTATTCTCTCTTTGACTACACCTTTACCGTGATCGGCTTCATCGGCGCCGGGATACCCAATTTCCTGCTGGCCCTGATCATCATGTGGCTCGCCTTTGCTTATCTCAATGCTGAGGTAGCCGGACTGTTCTCATCGGAATTCGTGGACGCGCCTTGGAGCTTGGCCAAGGTGATAGATATGCTGAAACACATGTGGGTTCCAATTCTTATCGTCGGCATCGGCGGCACGGCAGGACTCATCCGCACCATGCGGGCCAACACCCTGGATGAACTGCACAAGCCCTATGTGACCGCGGCTCGCGCCAAGGGACTGCCGGAAGGTCGCCTAATCCTCAAGTATCCGGTGCGGGTGGCGCTGAATCCCTTCATCAGCACCGTCGGTTATTACCTGCCTGGGCTCGTCTCCGGGGCCTTGATTGTCGCCATTGTGCTGAACCTGCCCACGACCGGACCGATGCTCTGGCAAGCTCTGTTGGCGCAGGACATGTACCTGGCGGGCAGCTTTATCCTGATCCTGAGCACGCTCACCGTCATCGGCACTCTGATCTCAGACTTGCTGCTGGCCTGGGTGGACCCGCGCATACGTTACGAATAGTGAGAAGAACAATGAGTACAACCGCGGTGGAAGAAGCTGTAGCGGTGTCACAGCCTGGTGATACTGCCGAGGAGAAGGTCTTTGTTGCTTCCCAGTGGCAACTGATGTGGTGGCGATTCCGCAAGCACAAGATGGCCATGGCAGGATCAATTATGGTGGTCTTCTTCTACCTCGTCGCCATATTCTGCAAGTTCGTGGCTCCATACGATCCTCACGAATTCAGCGCCAGATACGTGTATGCCCCGCCGCAGAAGATTCACTTTTTTGACGAGGAAGGCCGGTTCCACCTGAGACCCTTTGTCTATGAACGTAAGATGAAGCGAGATCCCGAAACCCTGAGGCCCATCTTCGCGGAGAACACTTCCGGGAGAAAATACCCTATCTACTTTTTCACGCGCGGTCCAAAATATGAGTTTTGGGGACTCTTTGAGACGGACATACACCTGATAGGGCTTGGACCTGAGCCAGTGAAAGGCACGCTCTTTCTGCTCGGTACCGACAGGA
>CAYFQZ010000513.1:0-1969 GCA_964345305.1 uncultured Ignavibacteria bacterium
TGCGGTAGAACTCTCAGGCAGCTGCGCCAGATCCTGTCCGGTGGCCGCAAATACTGCCGCAATCACATTGGCCACATGTGCATTGAAACTCAAAGACTGCACGAAGCCACCTGATAGCCAAATCTTCCTAAAGACCAGCTTAGCGAGACACTCACCGGTGGTCTTTAGGTACTTAGTGAAGATGCGCTCTGGTACGTCGCACCACGCCGTTACCATCTTGCCTCTGCCCAGAACCAAATTTATTGCCGTCGCCTTCTTGTCGCTGCACGCGTTGCCCGATATTGTCACAAGTTCTGTGCTGGTTTGGTCGACGATCAACCGCGCACACTCTTCCGCCGCAAATGTCGCCATGTTCATCCCCATAGCTTCGCCCGTACGGAAGGCCATCCGAACATTCAGAAAATACCCCATCGGAAGAAGCTGTACCGAGACAAGCTCGCAGAATCTTGAGGCACGTCGGGTGCACTCTGCGAGCGCTTCAATATTGCAGTTGATCCAACCAACAGTCCGTCTTATGTGGTGCGCATCACGTCCCTTCAGAATCGGTGCCCTCGTCATTGCGTCCGCAAAAATCTCCGTGCTGATCCCTCCAGCAGCGTTGCACGCTTTGACTCCCCTGCTAACAGAAGCAACGAGAGCTCCTTCGGTGGTGGCCAACGGTACGAACACCTCTGGTCTGGCCCTCTCACCGTTCAATTTCAATGGTCCAGCCACTCCCACCGGAATATGCAAAGTCCCCAGCGCATTCTCGATGGTGAGCTCTACTGCCTTCGCCTCCTGCTTCCATGTAGTGAGTGCCGCTAAGTCGACCCCGGTGCGATCTGCGATAAAACGTCTCCTAACCTCAATCTTCTCGCTATGCGTGAGGCTCGGAGGTAGGGCATGAAGCTTGATTTTCCCGTTCCTGAGTTCTGTAAAAGCTTCGTCCAAAGCCTGATCAGTCATCATCACCGCCCCTATCTACTTCAGTACCTCGGTTCTGTGGCGATCCGGCCGGATCGGAGTCCGCAATGTCAGTGGCATCTGTGAGCCTCGGGCTCAGCAGGAGTGTCGACACCAGTACATGCAACAGAACACCAGCCAAGGCCACCGCGGCGCGCCAAGTAGCGCCACTCTCCCACCCTTCGATCGCCTGATGTACGAGCAGCCCATAGATGGGAAGGCAGAATGCCAAGTTCAGCACGATATCCTTCCTGGCGTAACGTCTCCGAGATAGTCCTCGGTACACAACATTCTCAAGCATCCACGGCATCTCCTCTTCCCCAACGATGCGAGGAAGCAAACGCCGGAGTACGAACCAGCGATCCGCGATCTGCCGCAGTTTCGTGCGGCGAATCCAGAACAGACTTGTTACGATTACAAGGGCGGCCACTTCTGTAAACAGACCGCTCGTACTTAGCAAGAACCGCTGCATGTGCTCACTCTGAGCGAAGGCAAAGCCAACTGCACCGATGATTATGACGGCGAAGTGAAGAATGCGATCGCGTTCTGCCTTTCCGTGCTCGATCTCCTTCCTTGTTTGAAGGAAGTAATCGCGAAGGAAATCCTTGTCACCTGTCACGGACCGAGTTCCTTTCTCACAAGCTCTGGCCATACGTGGGATGGCGGCCTCGCAATTCACCGCAACACGTCGACCAGCCAAATCGTGGATCTATCATTTGCGGACAAAGCAAGTTTTAGCGTTTCCTTCGCGACAAGACGCCGCGCAGAGAATCACTTAGAAGTTTTCCGGCTCGTGTCTTGTGCATCAGCGTCTACTATTCATAAGGTGCGCGCAGATCAGTTGTCAGTAGCTCGCCCCAAACATCGCGTTGGTCTTTTTCAGTGTCCTCTGTATTCTAAGAAATTCTAATGCTACCATTGGTCGCTCATTATACAATCAATAGTGTCGGTTGTCAAGTTGTTTCCAGTGGGTTTTTCCCGTCGCGAATGTCACAAATCTGTCAGCAGTAGCTCCTAACAGAAAAGG
>CAYFQZ010000514.1:0-4688 GCA_964345305.1 uncultured Ignavibacteria bacterium
GACGCCGATCATCCCCGTCTCCAGAAACAGCATGGAGATGTAATAACCTTTTACCTTCTCGGTGATGGCACTCCACGACGAGAGTATGGCCAGCGGAGTAAGAAACGTGGTCAGAAGCACCAAAAATAAGCTGATTCCGTCGATACCCAAATGATAGCTGATACCCAGACTCCCAATCCAGGTCTTGTTCACCACAAACTGCATGGCAGAGGAATCCGAAGCGAACCCGAAATAGACATAGAGGGAAAGCAGGGCGTTCACGATCGACACCACCAGTGCAGTGGTCTTGATTGCGCCGTGGCTGCCTTTGTCCACCAAGAGCAACAGCAAGACTCCCAGAAGCGGAAGAAACGTAAGTATGGTCAGAATTGAACTATCCATAGCGTTATCTGAAAACGAAATACATTACGATCAGCATGGCGCCGAAGATCAGCGAGAGAGCGTAATTCCGCAGGTAGCCGGTTTCAGTTCTTCGTATAGCCGTGCCGATTCCCTTTACCACATAGGCGATCCCGTTGGCCGCGCCATCTATCACCAGAACATCGAACTGCTTCCATAAGACCAGCGCCAGATTCAGTACCGGTTGGACGACGGTCCTGTCATAGAACTCGTCCACATAGTATTTGTTGAACAGAACCCGATAGGTGAAACTGAACCTTCTCGCCAGCCTCTTAGGAATCTCCAAATCGCGAAGGTAGAATCGCGAGGCAATCAAGATGGCGACGAGGACCACCACCACGGAGATGATCATCAGGTAGTACTCGGCCGGCGGCACATGGTGAGCAACACCATGGGCTGGTGACTGGCCGTGACCAAACACAGATGAGAGGAATCCTTCGAATCTGTTCGACCCTCCCAAGGCCGCCGGTATTCCCACATACCCGCCGATGACCGACAGCACCGCCAGAACCATCAGAGGAATGGTCATCGGTCTCGGCGATTCGTGCGCGTGTGCCTCAACCTGAGGATCCATTCTCGGTTTCCCCAGGAAGATCATGAAGAACAGCCTGAACATATAGAAGGCGGTCAATCCGGCGGTGAACACTCCCACCACCCACAGCAGCAGGTGTCCATGCGGGCTGGAGAATGCTTTCCACAAGATCTCATGCTTGCTGAAGAATCCCGAGAAAAGAGGAATCCCTGATATGGCCAATGTTCCGGCAAGGAAACACCAGAAGGTGACCGGCATGTACTTTTTCAGGCCGCCCATCTTCTGCATATTCAACTCGCCTGCCAGGGCGTGCATCACCGACCCGGCTGAGAGAAACAACAGAGCTTTGAAGAAGGCGTGCGTCATAAGATGAAAAATCCCCGCCGTGAATGCTCCCACGCCGCAGGCCAAGAACATGTATCCCAACTGGCTTATAGTCGAGTATGCCAGCACTCTCTTGATGTCATTCTGCACCAGGCCTATGGACGCAGCATAAATGGCCGTCGCCGCGCCTACCACCGCCACTACTCCCATGGTAATCGGAGCTAACAGAAACAGAGCGTGGCACCTGGCCACCATGTATACTCCAGCGGTCACCATGGTGGCTGCATGAATTAACGCGGACACGGGAGTGGGACCCTCCATGGCATCGGGCAGCCAGACATAAAGCGGAAGCTGTGCGGATTTGCCGGTGGCTCCCATGAACAGAAGCAAGGTCATAATGGTAACCAGACCTCCTCCTGCAGCCAGAACCTCCGGTGCGCTCTCGAAGACCTCGGTAAAGTTCAGCGAGCCGAAGGTCCAGAAAATGAGCATCACGCCCAGCGCAAAGCCGAAATCCCCGATCCGGTTCACGATGAAGGCCTTCTTCCCCGCGTCGGATGCGCTCTTCTTCTCATGCCAGAAGCCGATCAAAAGATAAGAGCACAGGCCCACGCCTTCCCATCCCAGATAGAGCAAGAGGAAGTTATTGGAAAGGACCAGCATCAGCATGAAGAAGGTGAACAGATTCAGGTACGAGAAGTAACGTGCGTACCCCTTGTCCTCTGACATGTAGCCGATGGAGTAGACGTGAATGAAGAATCCTACTCCCGAGACCACCAGGATCATCACCGAGGAGAGCGGATCCAGCAAGAAGCCTAAATCTATGTGGAACTCGCCCGAAAGAATCCAGGGGAAGGCGATCTTCTGCACCACCCTCTCCCCTGCTGGGAGCGAGACAAGCTTGGAGAAGAGGCTAAGCGAGGCAAGAAATGACAGGCCCACCGACCCGCAGCCTATCCAACTTACAAGCTTCTTGGTTGCACTCCCCTTCTCAAAGGGAGACTTCTGAGAAAGCGCAATTAGCCCGTTGACCAGGAAGCCGATGAAAGGGAAAAGCGGTACCAGGTAGACCCAGTTCATAACGTTTGCAGTTTGACTATGTAGTTTGACTCCTCCGGCTCGAAAGCCTCTACCACTTCATCAGATTGAAGTCGTCGATATTCACACTCTTCTTGTTTCTGAAAAGGCAGATGATTATGGCCAACCCCACCGCAGCCTCTGCCGCCGCCACGGTCATCACCAAGAAGACGACCACTTGACCGTCCACAGAACCCAAGTGTCTGGATAAGGCCACAAAGGCGAGATTGACCGCGTTCAGCATCAGCTCGATGGACATGAACATGATCAGGATGTTCCGCCTCAGCAACACGCCCAGCACGCCGATGGTAAAGATCGTGGCGCTCAATATCAAGTATGCAGAAGTGGAAACCATCTGTTTTTCCTTCTCACTCTACAATCGCTTCTTGGCCATCACTATCGCTCCCACTATCGCCACCAAGAGCAGGATCGACGCCAGCTCAAACGGAAACAGGTACTTGGTGTACAAAGTATTTGCCAGCGGCTCGACCCCAGCGGGGGCTATCGCTTCAGCTGTCTCGCCGGTCGGCTGCTCTCCGGTGAATCCCAATTCGATTACGGTGGCGATGCCGATCAATAGCAGAACGGTGAACAATATGCCGAAGAACCTCTGCGCCCTCTTTTTCTCTTGACCGAATTCATCCTTCCTTAGGTTCAAAAGCATGATCACAAAGAGGAACAGAACCATGATGGCGCCGGCGTAGACGATGATCTGGATGGCTGCCAGGAATGGCGAATTGAGCAGCAGAAACAGAATGGCCAGCGTCACCATGGTGGCTATCAAAAACAGCGCGCTGGATACGGCGCTTCTCTGACTGATCACCATCACCGAGCAGCTCACCGCGGTCAAGGCAAGTATTATGAAAATCACCAGTTCCATTTTATCCGTTCTATCCGTTTCATCCGTTGACAGGTTTACGGATTCTTTACCTTAGGAACCAAGAGTTCTACCTTGGTATAGATCATCTTCTCCCGCCTGTCATTGGAGAACTCATATTCCTGACCCAAAAAGATCGCCTCCTTGGGGCAGGCCTCCTGACAATATCCGCAGAAGATGCATCTTAATTCGTTTATCTCATAAACCTTGGCGTATCTCTCGCCGAATTCATTCTCCGTCGGTTCCATATATATGCAGCCCGAAGGGCAGGCAGCAGCGCAGAGGCCGCAGCAGACGCACTTCTCCGACCCATCGTCGTTTCTTTCCAGATAGTGCAGCCCTCTATATCGCGGCGCCGGCGTCAGTTTCTTCTCGGGGTATCTCACCGTTTCGGGCTTGGAAAGTAGATACTTCAAGGTGACGGACAAGCCCCGGGGAAGCGCCCAGAATATGGTTTTCAGAACTTCCAACATATCAGACTTTCGGGACCTCCAGCCTACAGGATCATTATGATCGCTGTGATGAAGATGTTAAGCAGTGCCAAGGGCAGCAGAACCTTCCATCCGAAGTTCATCAACTGGTCATATCTGAACCTGGGCCAGGTTGCCCTTATCCAGATGAAGAAGAAAAGGAATGAGACCATCTTGATCAGAAACCAAACAACCGGCGGCAAAAACGGGCCGTGCCAGCCACCTAAAAACAGAGTGGTCGCTACCGCTGCGATGTTGATCATGTTGCCATACTCTCCCAGGTAGAACATGGCGAACTTCATGGAGGAGTACTCGGTCTGGTATCCTGCCACCAGCTCGCTGTCCGCTTCGGTGAGATCAAAGGGCGCCCGGCTCAGCTCAGCGGTGGCGCAAACCAGATACAGAAGGAACCCCAGCGGTTGTCGGACGATAAACCAGTTGTAGATTTTGTCCTGGGCGGCCACGATCTCAGTTAGGCTCAGAGAACCTGCGATCATCAGAACGCCGATTATGGATAGACCCAGCGAAACCTCATAGCTGACCATCTGGGCGGACGATCTGATGCCGCCCAAGAGCGACCACTTGTTGTTCGAAGACCACCCCGCCAGAACAAGCCCATACACTCCGAGTGAGCTGACGGCGAAAACATACAACACTCCCATGTTGAAGTCCGAGATCAACAGCGGGATGGTGTGGCCGAACAACGTAATGTCCTTCCCAAATGGAATGACCGCAACGATTATCAGCGCAGGGATGAAGGTCAGAATCGGTGCCAGGATGTAGATCAGCTTGTTCACGTTCGCCGGAATGATGTCCTCCTTCAGTAGGATCTTGATCCCGTCGGCGATAGGCTGAAGAAGGCCGTGCGGTCCCACTCTCATGGGACCCAGCCTCACCTGAAAGTGCCCCAGAACCTTTCTTTCCAGCCACGTCAAGTAAGCCACCAGAAGCAGAAAGGCAACCAGCACCACTGCGACCTTAATCACGGTTATGATGATGAAAGCAAGCA
>CAYFQZ010000515.1:0-2775 GCA_964345305.1 uncultured Ignavibacteria bacterium
CTCCGCGGTGCCGATATCCTGACGACTTCTCCTCTTAACGTTGCCATACCATTTGTCAGTCTCGGCCTAGTAACGGGAGATGATCTCGATGCCCTCTCGTACGGGGATGACCCTACCATGTATATCCAGGAGGAGCGCCCGCTCGATCTTCGTTTCTCCGTCGACCAGCAGTCTATTGGAAGCGGAGCAGTGAACCTAGAGGCAACCAGCACTCCCAATGAGGCACATGGTGATGAGTTCATCGTCATCCCTCCCTTCCCGCCCGGAGGCTCCAATGGACTCGTTTTAGACGAGAACGGCCTGCCTTCAACGAGCGGTCAAACGGCACCTCCCATAGGGCTGATAATCTCTGATGATCTCGACGCTTTAACGGGGCAAGATCCTTCCGCTATTGATGCAAACGGAGACTCTGTACCTGATCGTCCAGTCTTCTTCTCTCTTGATCCGGCCTCACCATCGTTGAGCACAATCCCGGCTGGACCGGCTGACATTTTGATGACAAGTGGAGGAGCTGCTCCGACAGTCTATGCTTCTCTCTTCGCGCTAGGGCTAGTCCCAGGCGATGATCTGGACGCAATGTGTCTCTACGAGAACGGAGATGGCAAGTGGAGCGCTCCTTCTGATCTATTGTTATTCTCGCTGGCTCCAGGATCACCCACGCTTTCACAACTCGGCTGGAGCCCTGCTGACATCCTCGTCGTAGGAGGGCTCCTGGGAACTGCTCCCGCGCGCTATGCCCCGGCTCGTGCCCTCGGCCTGCAATCGACTGATAACCTCAACGCCTTGAAGTGCCTTGGCGAAGAGCCGAAAACAGGGCAGCACGGTCTCCCCCCGGGGGTTGGAGTGGGCCCGATCATGGGCATTGGGCCTGGGGGTGTACCGCATGTCCATTGGGGCATACCTACTACTTTCACATACGATGCGCCAGCAGGGACAACAGATGTATACATTGAAATCGTTCCAGAGTCTGGAGGCCGCATCGCTGGGCGGATGACTCAAGTGCCCGGAACGGATACTTGGGAGTATACAGTGCAGTTTTGGCCAGACCACCATGGGTTAGCCACTGTCACTTATACGGTATATCCCGGCGGCACTACAGTAACTTTCACAATATTCATTGATCCTAGTGGGATAATCGATAACGTCGTGACCGGTGATCAGTTAGGGGGAGCAACGGTCACTCTGGAGAAGCTGAACGAGACTACAGGGCAGTTCGAAGTTGTCGCTGAGGACCCGACTCTGATTGATCCACCGGTTAACCCTCAGCTCACTGGCCCTGACGGTGGCTACGGCTGGGATGCTCTCGCTGGCACCTATAGGGTACAGGTCACTGCACCAGGATTTGCGGCGGTTACGAGTCGTGAAGTTACCATACCACCCCCAGTTACCGATCTTGACGTAGGACTCACTCCAACAGCCACGGCGATTGACGTAGCAGTTGCACGACATACCGGGGATCCCACGGTGATTGAAGATGCTGATATCCTTTGGGCAGTGGAGCTTTGGATCGCGGACGCCATCGTTCCCGGGACCGACGGCCGGAGAATCGACGATGCAATGATCCTCACGCTCGTCGAGATGTGGATCACAGAGACTCCGGTGGGCGGCTCTGCCATGGGACTCGCTCCAGCAGACGATGGCAGGACCGCTTTGGCAGTGGAGAAGATCGCATTCACTGGCTCCCGCTTCATAGCTATGGGCTACGGTATACAGAGCATGGCTGTGCGGGTTTATGATTTGGCCGGGAGACAGGTCTTTGCCGACGTCACGTCCGGAAATGCCCTAAAACTCGAAATGGGTAATCCAAGCAGAGTCTTGGCTAATGGGGTCTATCTCTATAGCGCGACGGTCAGGGGCTATGATGGCTCAGTAATGGAGAGCAAGGTTCGGAAGTTGGTCATCCTGAGATAAGCTCAAGGTCGCCAGAAACTGCTGTGCCGCCGGCAGCAAGGAACAAGAGCTGCCAGAGCGTAACTCTGTGGGAGAAAGTTTCCCCTTGAGCCGGCCGATTAGCTACGCTTGGAGTAAGATCCGTCTGGGATAGGCGCCTCATCGGCAGACCAACGGCAGTCTCGCTTGGATACAATGCGCCTCGAGGACCATGCTCCCGCACCATGATGCCCAGGAGTCACTGGTGCAGGCCCTTGTCTAAACCTCATGGACCCTATCTTTGCCAGCCTCGTTTAGAAACTCTAACCCTTTTCACAAGAAGCTTATTGCAAACGCGCGTGAAGGCCGGTATAGGGCTCTCAAACATCTGGCTAGAATCCAGCTCGCCCCGTTACATCGGCAGACCTCCCTGCCGGCAGGCAGAACCTGACTGCCGCAGTTTACTCGCTCTCCTTCCCGCTCTTGATTCGCCACTCTCCAGTCTCCTTGTTCAGGGCGTGACAATGCGTGCAGTGACCCCTATAGGAGATGATGAAGTGGTTCTCCGCCAAATCCTCCGGTCGCGCGAATTTGATGAGATGAAGCAACCTGGCGAACGGCGGGGCTAATGTAGAGTCTTTCGCGTGGCATTCCAGGCACAAGATCGGAATTAGCTCTGCCCTTGCCTGCTCGGCCACCTTGGGGTGGAATCCCTCAAGTGTTACTCCTTCGGGCGCACTGCGCTGTGCTACCTCTAAGAGCCATTCCGGTGCGCCCTCCGCCGCCCACTTCTCGATGTTGCTCGAGAGTCGGAAGTCCATTCCGATGTCCTCGCGTAGGCGATGGCAATTCACACAGCCATTGGGTTCTTCGTCCTGAATGGTGATGCCTGGGATCTGCGGCAAT
>CAYFQZ010000516.1:0-22298 GCA_964345305.1 uncultured Ignavibacteria bacterium
GGGCCGTCTGCCACCATAAAGTCGCATCACAATGTGGGTGGCCTGCCCGAAAAGATGAACTTAAAGCTGATCGAGCCTCTGAGGGAGCTGTTCAAAGACGAGGTAAGGGAGCTGGGAAGAAAACTCAAGCTGCCGGAAGTCCTGATCGGGCGGCATCCCTTCCCCGGACCGGGTCTGGCAGTGAGGATTCTGGGAGACATAACCAAGGAGAGACTGTCAATCTTGCGGGAGGCTGACGACATCTTCATCTCGGAGTTGAAGAAATCGAATTCCTACGATAAGGTCTGGCAGGCCTTTTGTGTTCTTCTCCCTGTGCAGACGGTGGGGGTTATGGGAGACGAGAGGACTTATGAAAACGTGCTAGCCCTCAGGGCAGTCACCTCGGTGGACGGCATGACCGCGGACTGGGCCAGGCTGCCTGCGGATGTCCTGGGAAGAGCCTCCAGCCGGGTCATAAACCAGGTCAAAGGGGTCAATCGGGTAGTGTACGACATCTCCTCCAAACCCCCCGCCACTATCGAGTGGGAATAAATCTGTGGGGCAATCATCCCTTGCAGTATCAAAATTCGCTCGACCTGTCTGCCCAGAGACAGACACTTCGATGACGCGTAAGTCGGCGCAGGCTTTAGCCTGCGTGTATTCTGCGCACCCCGAAGCGTGCTGCTACGGTACGGTCAATGGTATTAAAAGACATCGGGTATTCGCCGAGTTTGACTTTTTTCCGTAATTATGTTAGTTTTGGGCTCTTGAAAGCCGTGAGCAAATCATGAACCAAGCCAAAGCCACAAACTCTTCAGGGACCAAGCATGGTCTTGAGCGGACGAAGCAGAGGACCATCCTTTTCTATGCCGTTCTTTTTGCCGTCGCTTTTGTCCCCCGGCTCTTGCATGTTCTGTTCATCGCAGACAATCCGTTCTTCAATTTCCCCATCATTGATGCCCAGACCAACGACAGCCTGGCTCAGAACATCGCTCAGGGCCGGTGGCTGGAGAATAAGCCCTTCTGGCAGGCTCCACTTTATCCCTATTTTCTGGGCCTCATCTATTCGATCTTCGGGCGCGATCTGTTTCTGGTGAGAATCATCCAGATTCTGCTGGGTTCGGTCAACTGCCTTCTCTTGTATCACATAACCAGAACCGTGTTCAATGCCAGGATAGCGTTGGTTTCATTTCTCGTCGCCGCCTTCTACGCGCCTTTTATTTTCTTCGACGCCGAGCTTCTGAACCCGGTACTGTTAATCTTCTTCAATCTCTTGGTCGTATCGATTCTTCTGTCCTTCCATCGCGGCCCCAGTGTCATCAAGCTGTTTTGGGCTGGCCTGATTCTCGGTCTGTCATCCATAACCCACGGGTTGGCCGTGACATTTCTCCCTCTGGCCCTTTTGTGGATCATTATTCTTATCCGCAGAAGCCGGCTGCCCGCAGCCAGTATACTAAGATCCGGTCTCAGCTTGTTGGCTGGGTTTCTGCTGGTCATCTCCGTGACCACGGTTAGAAACTTAGTCGTGGGAAAAGACTTAGTTTTCGTCTCCTCCAACGCAGGAATCAACTTCTTCATAGGAAACAATCCGGACTACGACAGGACGACTTCCATCCGCCCGGGGGTAGAATGGGAGGAGTTGATTCAGCGGCCCATACAGGAAGGTTTCGAGAAGCCGTCGGAAAGATCCAGGTATTTCTGGAAACAGGCGTTCTCCTACATGGCCGGGCAGCCTTTCTCCTACTTCAAACTTCTCGCCAAGAAGCTGTATTTGACACTGGATGGTTACGAGATCAAGAGAAACCAGGATCTCTATGCCCTCAGGGACCCTTCCCCTCCCCTCAAGCTGCTGCTGTGGAAATGGCTCATCTACTTCCCCTTCGGATTGTTGCTGCCTCTGAGCATAGTCGGAATGGTCGTGTTCTTCAGGGAAAGAAAGACTTCAGGTGCCAGGGACCTCAGACCGCTCCTGATTCTGTACTTCCTTCTTTCTCAAGCCGTGGCCTTGCTTTTCTTTTTCATCTCCGCCAGGTACCGCCTTCCACTGATCCCTTTCTTGATCATCTTTGCGGTACTGGGTTTCTATGGTCTTTACGAAAGGTTTACGACGTCGAGAACCAAAGAAGTTTTACCTCTGCTTGCCATATTCCTGGTCTTCCTGGTTGTCTCAAACATAAGCCGTCACGAGGCGACCGGCAGAGACTTGGCTGAAGAGCACTACAATTTGGGTATGATCTATGGAAGACAAGAGAAGTTCGACCAGGCCATACAGGAATACCAGGACGCGGTCCGGCTGCAGCCGGATCACGTGATGGCGCACTTCAAGATCGCGCTGGCTTATCACAGTCAGGACATGCTGCAGAAGGCAGAGGAGAAGTATCTGCAGGTGATCGACATCTTCCCGCGCTCTGCCCTCGCCTATAATAACCTGGGAATGATATATGAGAACAGAGGTGATCTGTTGAAGGCCGAGGAGTTCTACATCAAGGCCAGCGATGCCCATCCCCTGCTGCCCGACCCTCATTACAACCTGGGGAATCTGTTCGCCATGCAGGGCAGTTTTGAATTCGCCAAGCAAGCCTTTGTTGACTGTCTGGCCGCTGATCCGTCATATTACAAGGCCTACAACGGGCTGGGTGAGCTGCACTTCAGTAGAGGCGAGCTCGATGAGGCCATGGGTTATTTCAACAAGGGCATTAAGCTTCAGCCGGGCTACGCGGTGCTGCATAACAACCTGGGCGCGGCTTATGCCCAGAAAGGTCAGCGGCAAATGGCTTTTCTGGAGTTCGAGGCGGCAATCAAGCTGGATCCCGATTACGGCTCTGCTCACCTGAATCTGGGTAATTGGTATCTGGAAGAGGGCAACACCAGGAAGGCTATCCCCATTTATGAGCGAGCAGCGGAATTGATACCGGATGATCCCCGGGTCCACTACTATCTGGCCATAGCTTACGGCACCAGCGGCCGGGAGAGTGATGCCTTGACCGAGCTACGTCGAGCCCTTTCAGCAGACTCAACCTTTGCGCCGGCCAGGGAGCTGTTTCAGAAAGTCGGCGGCCAGTAGGAAGCTCGGTCATGCGGAGGAGATCCGCGATGTCGCGCAGTTGACTTTTGTCTCTTCAGGTATTAATTTTTCTTGAAATCTCGGCTTCAACTGCAAAGGAGCATCCCATGGTCAAGAAATTCAAAGGCAAAGCCTGGGTCGTCGGAGACGACATCGATACCGACCAGATCTATCACGGACAATACCTCCCCTTGACTGACCCCAAGGAGATGGCAAAACATGCCATGGAGTTCGTTCCCGGCATGGAGAATTTTGCCAAGGAGGTCAAGTCCGGGGACATGGTAATAGCGGGCAAGAACTTTGGATGCGGCTCCTCGCGCGAGCATGCCGTCGTGTGCCTGCAGGAGAACGGCGTAAGCTGCGTGGTGGCGGATTCTTTCGCTCGCATATTCTATCGCAACGCTGTCAATCTCGGGTTTCCAGTTCTGGAATGCCCCGGAGTCTCCAAAACGATAAAGACGGGGAACAAGGTAGAGGTGGATCTGGAAACGGGCGAAGTGACCAACCTCTCTACCAAAAAGACGTTGAAGGGACGGCCTCTGTCAGGACTGGAATTGGAGATCGCCGAAAAAGGCGGGCTATTGAATTATCTGAAAGCTTAACCGCGAAGTTTCAACCTGTTGAATTTGAGGTGCCCGCCAGGTCCGCTGACTCGGCGGCATAAGGCGGTCG
Source organism: uncultured Ignavibacteria bacterium (assembly GCA_964345305.1). GTDB lineage: Bacteria > Zixibacteria > MSB-5A5 > MSB-5A5 > SM1-73 > SM23-73-3. The sequence goes on from CAYFQZ010000516.1 coordinate 3,716, forward strand.
CTGTCGAGTCAGGAACCCGGCAGGTGCAGACGGACAAGATGGAGGTGCTGATAAATGCCAATACGCATCACTGTCAAGAGTGGGAAATGCCAGGGCAGCATCCACCAGATTGGACAGGTATTCACGGTCGACGAGACGACGCCCGCGGGAATGTGTACCGGAGCCTGGGATGCCGTCTTCCCATATTTCCTGACTCTGCTCTGTGGCGGTGACTTCTCCTGGGAAAAAGAGAAAGGCGTTGCGACGATTCATTGTCCTGATCCCAAAGGCATATCGCTTGAGCTCAGACGCATCGATAAGTAGTCTTCCTTTGTAGTTGCCCAATTCACAGTTCGACAGGCTCACTGTCCTGAGCGAAGTCGAAGGATTGGGCAAGTAAACGCTCGACAAATCAGGCGACTGCGCGTTGCTGACTTCTGTAGTTGCGTGGTGAGTTCTGCTTTTCCGCCTTGGGCGCAAGCGTGATGACTGACCCTCCCTTACTTCCCCCAGGTGCTGCATGCCAAGGGGAGATGAACGGCGGGGGGAGGATTGCCGCCTTAAGTAGGTGGTTCGCAAAGGGAAATCTTGAATTCGAGGTCTTACACCGAACAAGACAAGCCTTAGTCGAGCGGTCACCCAGAACAAAAGAGGATAGAACCTGTGGCAGAGATTCTGTTTTGGATATATTTGGTCAATGCTATCTTGTTGATAAATCATGAGATTGATTCTGCCTATTGGAAGGAGTGGAATCTGTTCAAATTGCCAGGCAGCTCAACTGGGTTTCTAATTCTTCATTTCCCCCTATTATTCCTCGTTCTGTACGGATTGGTTTTGGTCTTTAAGCAATCCTCCGGGGGTTTGATATTCTCCTTGATTCTGAGCTTCGGGGGACTGTTTGCATTTACGGGACACATGTATTTCATCAAAAAAGGACGAAATGAATTCAAATCGCCAATTTCTTTGTTCATTCTTTTTTCTATACTGATCGTGTCAGTCATTCAGGCTGTGATTACTTTTTACTTATTGACTGTTTGAGATACCATCGCATGACAGTCTCGTGTTGTGTCGGATTCTTCCCTGCGGGTGTGACTTCACGGCCGAACCGTGACTGTGCAAAGGGTGTCATTCCGAGGCGTAGGCCCAAGGATCCAGAATCTTCAACATATTGAATTTGTTAGATTCTTCACTTCGGCCCGAATGACATCAACGGTATCCCTTCCCTGCGCAGTCTGAAGACTGCGGCCACCCTCTCCCCTTTTTCGAACTCGCTTCTGCGGGACCGCATCGAAAACCGAACAAGGGTTGACAAATCCTCTGGGTTGTTATATTCTGACAAGTGTTGAGGGGTAGTTGCCCAATTCCCGGACGGGACGGCAGACGCTCCCCGTCTGGGCGTCCGGTCATTGGGAATAAAAGTAAGCTTGATCCTTCGGCCTGCTCAGGATGGTGAGCTTGCCCTTCGACGCGCTCAGGGCGGTGAGCAAGGTCGAACCGTCGGACCATGAATCGAGCAAGCGCTTTCTCGAATTCTGTCAGTTCTTGCCCGCCCTGCAAGCCTAACCTGCGCGTCTGGGCTGACAGCCGAGCGATCAGGTGTCAGGTCACACTTATGGCCAGCCACAAACAAGATTCGACACAACTCTGCGGAGGTCAAAATGTGCGAGTTCTGTACTGAACATGGCGAGGGGAAGAAGTGGTACCTGCAAATGAGGAACTATGCCGACGAGTTACTCCACCAGGAGCTGTCTTCCGCCCAAAAGGACATAGTTGGCACCACGACGCGTTTCGAGTGGAACAATCGCTTCTGGGAGAATCTAGTGATGCCGGCCATCACCGGCGTGTCCAGCACGCAAGAGGAATCACCAGATGCCCCGCCTTCGACTGAGCCGACTGAGGCTCAACCAAGCGAAGATGAGATCTTGGCCAATCGGAAGGTGGAACAATTCGGTCAGGTGCTGCCCATAGAGGACGTTGAAAAAGTGATAGATATGGTGGACTCTATCACCAGAATGCCTTGCGGATGTAGATTCCTGACGACGGGAAAGACAGACAAACGATACTGCTTCGGCTTCGGGGTGGACAAATGGGGCATACTGGGCAGGTTTCCCGATGCCGCTTCGTCCCTGGAGGTGCTTGACAAGGACCAAGCCAAGAGGATCTTTCGCCAATACGACGAGGAAGGATTGATGCACAGCATCTGGACAGGCGTGACCCCTTACGTCGTGGGCATGTGCAACTGCGATCGGGACTGCGCGGCTTACAAAAGGTACATCGAGATGCGAGGCGCTCCCTCTTTCTTCCGGGCGGAGTACATCTGCCAGATAGACTGGGATCTTTGCAACGGTTGCAAGTCCTGCATCAGTCAATGTCAGTTCGGGGCTGAGTTCTACTCGTCCGGGCTTGGTAAGGTCTATATCGATCCCACCAGGTGCTTCGGGTGCGGCGTATGCAGGGCGGCGTGCCCAAACGACGCCATCATGCTGATTGCGAGGCGGAAGAGTCCTGAGGCGGCCAATGTCTGGCTGAGATACACGTCTCGGTGAGCTTCTGGAGTTGAATGCTGACTCGGCGCACAGGCAGAAGAATCGGTCCTACGAGCTTGTCCCGACAATTCCATCGTGTTACTGCCTGTTTCGTAGTTGCCCAATTCACCCAGACGGGTGAGCGTCTGCTCATTGGGCATGCTCTCGTGCTCGATGAACAGGCGCCCAGACCGGGACGTATTCTGTCCCGCCCAGGAATCCAGTAGCTGCGCCTTCCGTTAGTTTTCTGTCCGTATTCTGCCGGGTCTTGCCAGCCTTAGCGGGTGTGATCCGACGGCGGAGCAAGGACGGATGAGCCATGCGCATCCTGCTTATTGGCGGAACGAGGTTTGCTGGTCCTCAAGTCGTCCGTCGGCTCATTGATTTGGGGCACCAGATAGCTCTGTTCCACCGCGGCAAAACTGAGGCCGACTTGCCCAGGGGAGTGAAGCACATTCTGGGCAACAGGCGAAATATGGCGGACTTTTCGAATGAATTCAAACGCTTCGCCCCTCAGGTGGTGCTGGACATGATCCCTGCCACCGAGCAGGATGCTCGCAGCGTCATTAGCACGTTCAAAGGAACTGCGCAGCGGATCGTGGCGATCAGTAGCCAGGATGTGTATCGAGCCTATGGTAAGCTCATCGGCGCTGAGTCCGGTCCTGTAGAACCTGTTCCTCTTACTGAAAGCTCGCCTCTTCGGCGAAAGCTATATCCTTACCGAGACCGGGTAAAGCCGGGTCATCGCCAATATGATTATGAGAAAATTCTTGTAGAGCAGGTTTTCATGGGGGAGCCGGAGCTGCCAGGCACAATCCTCCGTTTCCCAATGATGTATGGCCCTGGTGACAGCCAGCACCGACTGTTTCCGTACCTGAAGCGCATGGATGACAATCGCCCCGCCATCCCGCTCGAGCAGGGCATGGCCGACTGGCGTTGGACAAAGGGCTATGTGGAGGACGTTGCTGCCGCCATCGCGCTGGCTGTTACAGACCATCGAGCCGCTGGACGCGTCTACAACCTTGGCGAACCCGACACGCCTTCTGAAGCAGAATGGGTGAGAGCAATCGGAGCAGCAGCGGGATGGAAGGGAGAAGTCGTCATCGTGCCGAAGAAGCGCTTGCCGGATCACTTGGTATTAGACATCAACACCGACCAGCTGCTTCTGGTCGACACGACCCGGATACGCGGCGAGTTGGGATACCGAGAACCAATCCCCCGAGGGGAAGCGCTACGGCGGACAATAGACTGGGAAAGGGCGCATCCGCCTGAAGAGATTGATCCAAGTAAGTTCGACTACGCAAGCGAAGACTCTCTCCTGGCTGAGCTGGGATAACATAAAAGCTAACAATTCGTCACGGCACACCGGCAAATCGCGGATTTGTGTATCGCGAGTCTGTCGCGTTCCGTCGCGTCTTCCCGTGCTCGTCTGATTCCGCAACCAAACCCTGACGATGTAAGCGCTGTCATTCTAAGGCCTCAGCCGAAGAATCTAAGATTTTCAACATATGAGATTCGTTGGATTCGGCCCCGCAGAAGGCGGGGTGAGAGTCAATGAAGGATTTCCCTTCTCCGCTCAGTCTGTCTGCCGCAGACCGATACCCCCGCCCAAGGCGGGGCCGGCACCTCTGGCGGAAGCACTGCGCCTACACGTCCCTTTTCTGTTTGGATCTGGCATCTCCAAGATCTCGGGAATGTCCAGCAACTATGATATTGACAAATCCCATTGCTTATTATATGCTGCTCCCTGTTGATTTGCTGGTCCAGGTGAATATCGCCATCCAGCAGACAAGAGATGGTAGCGGCGTTAGTCACAAATTAACGCGAATCGAAGGATGAGCTGAAAATGATTTTTTATGAAGAGGTATTTCGTGCCTTTCAAAAGCAGAAAGTGAAATACGTGCTCGTAGGTGGAATCGCCGTGAATCTTCTTGGCTCCATGCGAAGCACCGCTGATTTGGATATCCTGGTCGAGATGACCGATGACAATCTCAAAAAGATCGTCAGAATTCTGAAACGTCAAGGCTATCGTGTAAAACAGCCAGTGGATCCAATGAAAATTGCAGATAGGGCAACAAGAGAAGATTGGATCCAGAAAAAACATATGAAAGCTTTTAACTTCTACAAAGAGGACGAGTTGAAAGAAGTCGACATAATCATAGAATCAGCCGTATCCTTCGAGGAAGCCAGAAAGGGTGTCATTCGAATCAGAGTTGACGATCTAATGCTGCCCGTCATATCCATAGATAAGCTAATTAAGATGAAGCAGAAAACGGACCGAGCAATAGACAAGCTTGATATCCGGGAATTGAGGAAGATAAAAAAACTGAGGAAGAGTTTGTGATTGTCAAATGGGAAACCGAAGAAGAACGCCTCTTGCGATTTATGAAGATACACCCCAAGAAAAAACTGGAGTGGCTTCGTCAGATGAATGAATTCATTGTTAAATGTTCCTCAAAGCGCTGCAAGTTGCTTCGATGGGAACTGAGGAAAATACGTTAGCGTTTCTGCCGATCCCGATCACGTCAACACCAGATCCCCCAGACTAGAAAGCTCTATCTACAAGCTTTTTCGCTTTTCAGGTTGTGTCGAGTCTTGTACCCACTGGGGGCTGTGATCTGCTAGTTCAGCAGTCAGATGTCAGGTCGCGCCTGCAGGGCAGGACCTAACACAACCTTGAAGCGGGAAAGATGTCATTCTGACCCCGCCTCTGGCAGTTCGACCTCGCACCTCGGTCCGAGCTCAGGGTCGAAGACTAAGTGCCCTGAATTTGTCGAAGGGGCGGGGAAGTATCTGAGATCCTGAATGCGTCAAATGTGTTAGATTCTTCACTTCGTTCCGGACAACATGATAGAAGCCCCGCCTTGCGAAGTACGGCAACGCGCCACTCTCTTTTCTGAACCCTGCTTTTCCGAAGTCTCAGGGAATCTCCAATGAGTGTGTTGTTGACAAATCCCGTGGCTTGTTATATCCTGCTAGATGTTGATTTATCAGCAGGTATTTTTCGATAGGGATTAAATCGTATGTAAGAATCCGGAAGTAGTCGCCCAATTCCCGGACGGGACGGCAGACGCCCCCGTCTGGGCGTCTAGTCATTGGGCGTCAACTTCTGCTTGATGACCAGACGATCCCGTAGCGGAATCGAGCGACTACGTTTTTCCCCTGGATGCGAAAGTGGGCGTCAGTATAAAGAAAAGAGACATCGTCGAATTGGAGATCTCAGACTTGGCTTACGGTGGTACCAGCGTGGCCAGGGTGGATGGTTTTGTGGTGTTGGTATACGGCGGCATCCCGGGGGATGTGATCAAAGCCGAAATCTTCAAGAAAAAAACCAACTACGCCGAGGCCAGACTGCTCCAGATCATCAGCGAATCGGATTTAAGGGCCAAGCCCAGGTGCTCACATTTTGGTCTGTGCGGCGGATGCACCTGGCAAAACCTGCAATACGAGCAGCAGCTCAAATTCAAGGCCAAACATGTGAAAGAATCCTTGAGGCATATAGGAAGCTTTCCCGATCCTCCGGTCCGGGAGGCGATCGGCTCTCAAGACGTGTTCTTCTACCGAAACAAGATGGAATATGCCTTTTTGCCCCACCCGGAGAAGAAGCTGCTCCTGGGATTGCATCCTCGGAAAAGATACGATCTGGTCTTCGATCTGAAGCAGTGCTTCCTGCAGTCGGAGGAAGCCAACAGGATTGTGGCGTTTGTCCGCAGCTACGCCAAACAAAAAAACGTGCCCGTTTACGATCACAAGACTCGATCGGGCTTGCTGAGATTTCTGATGATAAGGGAAGGCAAAAACACCGGCATGACCATGGTGAATCTGGTCACCTACAGGGGAGACTTTCCCTGGGGGAAGGATTTATCCCATTCCCTTCTCGCCGACTTTTCTCCGGTCAGGAGCGTTGTGAGAAACATCAATTCCAAGTTAGCTCACGTCGCCGTGGGTGAAGAGGAGGAGCTGTTGGGCGGAGAAAGAACCATTACCGAAAGACTGGGAAGCTTCACATTTGAGATCTCCAGCAATTCCTTTTTTCAGACCAACCCCAGGCAGGCAGAAGAGCTCTACCGGATGGCGCTGGAGTCGGCCGGTCTGGAGGGAGACGAAGAGGTTCTTGATCTGTACTGCGGGAATGGAACCATCTCCATACTCCTGTCAGGCAGTGCAAGGAAGGTGACTGGCGTGGAGTCGGTGCAGGAAGCAGTATCCAACGCACGAAGAAATGCAGAACTCAATAACGTGGCCAATTGCGAATTCATCCGGGGAGAGGCCAGAAAAGTGCTTAAGGGGTTCGAGCAAGAAAGCAGGTCGTTCGATGTGGTGGTGATCGATCCGCCCAGGGCAGGCCTGCACTCGCGTGTGATCAAGTCGCTTCTGAACATGAAGCCATTCAGGATAGTGTATGTGTCCTGCAATCCCACCGCCCTGGCGAGAGACTTGAGAATATTCTGTGAAAAAGACTATAGATTGGAGAATGTGCAGCCGGTGGATATGTTTCCACACACTTATCATATCGAGAGCGTGGCAAAACTGGTGAGAGTCTGACGCACACGTACTAGGTGTCTCAAGATTGTCATTGCGAGTCGCTAGGGCGACCGGCGAGACTTCGCTACGCCTGCAATGACCCTCCGACAAGTGACTTTGTGTAGAGGTGAATAAGCAACGTCCTCCATAAGGACCAACAAGGAGTAGGAAATGGAATTCAAATACGATCCTGTGCCTTTCATTTTCAAGAAGGGTGATGCCTTCACCAAGCTCTGTGTTCTGCAGATGGTCGATCTGCGGAATACCCCACTGGGGAAGGATCTGCTCCTGGATCTGCTGAAGATGCAGACGAAAGACGGAGGATTTCCCAGCAAGATCGATCCGAATCTCAGCGGGGTCAAGGAAACGGAAAGGATCGCCCAGCTCTTGCTGAGATGCGGAATGCCAAAGGACGGACTGGCTCTGACCACCTGTATGAGGTTGCTGTTGAGAAACCAGACCGAGGACGGCGGTTTTCGGGAAAATGCCAAGCTGGCCATTCCTCCGGAGGTGATCGATCTCTCCAACCAGAAATGTGTCACCTACCTGACGGCTGACATGGTGGACCTGCTCAGATCGATGGGACAGGAAAACACCAAAGCCTGTCAGAAAGCAGTCAACTGGCTTCGAAGAATGGAGCTTCCCGACGGAGGATGGGGGCTCTTCGAGGAGGAGGAGCGGGTCGATCCCGATTCCAGTGCGCAGATCACCTTTCTCATGAGGGATCTTCTGGGTCCCCAGGATACCCTGTACAAAAGGGGCGTCGAGCTTTTTGAGATCCATCTGGATCAAAGAGCAAAGGATGCAGAGCAAGGCTCCAACTATTTCACCGGAGAAAAAAGGGAGAACGATATCTATCACCTTACCCATCTGCTGGGACAGTCATTCTTCTCAGGAAAGAGGGGCGCCGACGCGGGGTACACCGTCAAGGACAAGAGAGTGAAGAAGATACTTGCGGGAATAATCCAAATACAGCGGGAGGATGGCGGCTTCCGACCATTCTGGTCTCAGAAGAGTGATCCATTATACACCGGCCTGGTCCTGAAGATTCTACTCTGGGTGGGAGCAATGGGGAAACGGAAGATCAAGTCTATGCTGGAAAACGTGATTTCTGTTGGCTGACCGTCCTTTGCGGCCTATTGCTGCCACAGCTTCGGGGCTCGTTCGGGCTGTGAAAATCACGTTTCGCTTCAAGACCTGCCATTCCGAATCCTCACTGCTTTTGATGGACACGAAAAGTGCAAAGTGGGCGAAGCCACCTTGGAGCGTAAACTTCTATATTCCCCTTTACGCTTTCCGGCGGTTGTTTGGTTCGATCCGGCGACGGCAACGCCGCTGAAGTGGAAGTCGCACGCTGCAATGCGGGCACGGCAATAAAAGACTTGGCTTCAAGTCCATGTTTCCATATATTGTCTGGAAGCTTCGGATGGTTTACATGAAATGGTGCGGGAGGTTTTTTCGATAATTTATTCTTTCCATTCTGCATAAATGAAAAAGGAAGCCAAGGGATATCTGTTTGTGATCCTGGGGGCAAGCTTCTTGGGCACCATCGGAATCGTCGCCCGCTTCATCTACCTGCAGGAACCTGATCCTCTCACCGTGGTTACTTTCAGGGCTCTGATCGCGTTTCTGCTATTGCTGGTGACCGCCATCTTTGTGAATCCCAACTGGCTCAGGATACGCAAGAGTGATTTTCTATTCTTCGCCGTGTACGGACTTCTGAGCGTAAGCCTGTGCTTTCTGCTTTTCTTTTATGCCATAAAGCACACCAGCGTGGCCACGGCTACCATCCTGCTCTACACTTATCCGGCTTTCGTGGTGGTCTTGTCCCGGCTATTCTTGGCAGAGGAATTCACCAGAGCGAAAATCCTCGCGCTGCTGGTCACCTTTCTGGGTTGCGTCCTGGTGATACAGGTGTACGATCCTGAAGCCTTCAAGCCTAACCTCAGGGGGATCATTTACGGGCTCTGTGCGGGGCTGGGGGCGGGACTTTACAGCGTCTTCGGAAAAAGAGGCGTGGCAAGATACAGCCCTTTCACCGTGGTCACCTATGCCTTGGGTTTTGGAGCCTTCTTTCTCATGCTGATTCGCGGGACCAGGAACCTCGTGTCAGTACACTATCCTGCAGTAACCTGGTTATGGATTCTCGCACTGGCCGTACTTTCAACTCTGGTGGGATACTCTCTGTACACCAAGGGACTGCAGTACCTGGAGGCTGGCCGAGCCGGAATTGTGGCCACCTGGGAGGTGGTGGTGGCATCGGTCTTGGCTTTTCTGATATTCGGCGAGACCCTGAGCTTGCTTCAGATCCTGGGAGCGAGTCTGATCTTTGCCGGCATCGTCGTGGTCAGAGTGCATCCGGCACAAGGCGCACGGCAACGAGCGGCAAGCCGCGGAAGGCCCTAGCGGCAGCCGCCGACGCTGGGGGAACGTCCAAGGCTCGAGTTTGAATCTTCAATTCCACGTGGTTATCTTCGCGCCGGGATAATAAAAAGTCAATATCTCCTGGTAAGAATATCCGTCTCGGGCCATACCAATAGCCCCGGTCTGGCACATCCCTACTCCATGACCATCACCCCATCCCCAGGCGAAGATCTGCTGAATGGCACCCAGTTCGTCCCTCTGAATCTCGAGTATAAAACGCGTGCTCGGCAGAATAAAGTTAGAGTTTTTCCCGCTTCGAAGGGCCCACCTGATCTTGTCTCCAAAGATCTGGTAGTTCCCCCTGTCGGTTACCACCTGCAGCATTTCAACTCTTCCTGACGGAGTTCTCCGATTTATGCGCAAGTCCAACAGCCTTCCCATCCGCCCGCCCGGAAGCTGCCCGGTGGATTCAAGAAATCTCCCGATGTTTGCCCTCAGGTCCTCAGCAGTCCAACTCTCCTCCCAGCTATACTTGTCTGACCAGGAGCAGAACCGGGCGTCTTCCACAGGCATAAGATAGCTTTCTCCATCTCTTTCCCACACCCGGTTCGCCTCCTCCGTCTTTCCACCGGAGTTGGCATGATAGTACGCCTGCACCAGCTTTCCCTTATTCGTCAATACCTGCTTGCTAGTGAGCTCCACGGCCCGGCTGGCCCAAAGCTCTTCGGCTTCCACACCTCCGTAAACCTGGTCAGCCACGCTTGCTTCCAGGTCATACCCCTGGTCCGCGTACTGCCCCAGGCGGGAGAGCGAATAGGTTCGGGCAGCCACAGCTTGAGCTTTCAGCGCCTCCATCTCGTGCCGGGTGAGCCTTCCCATCTCGGCCGGAACCACACCTTTGAGATAATCCTCCACATGAACCAGGTTCAAGACCAGAAGGGACGGAGTGGTTCCACCTGTCTTCACTTCCATCACCCCCCGGTAGGGTCTGCCGTTCAAGCAGATCCAGAAGTCCCCCTCTTTGGGCAGAAAAGAAACCCTATACAGACCGTCTTCCACCGGTCCCCGATCTTTTCCGATTATTCTTATGCCTTTATCGGCAGCCTGCACCTGCATTCCCGCCGATGCGTAATAGGTGGACCTCCCGCCCTCCCGGGAAAAGCATCTGATGACGAATCTGGCATTGGAGCTTATGGTAACGGTCTCTTGCATCTCCAGGAGTTTGACCGTCACGGAAGGCTGCCTCACCTGCGGGTCGAATGTCTCTTCCTGAAGGACGGGCACGTCGCCGCAACTGAGAAACCAGACAATCAGGCCAACGAGAATCAGCTTAAGGACCCTGATCCTCCGATTGATTCGAATTGCAGAAATCTCGGTTAACATCCATGCCATCGGTAAACCTATTCGAACATAATTGCTTTCCGGCAGGCTTCCAGTCTTTTGGTCAGCTCCCCATCACAAAAGCCTCGGGAGCAACTCTTGTGGCACTATCAATATTCTACATACATCCAATATCGACCCAACTCTCAATTGACTTAATACGCCCGAACCGGATGCGTGGGCCACAGAATTTTCGGCCGCCCCCGGCGAGCCCGACGAACCGTGAAACGCCGGATTAACTAGACTGTACCAACTGTGAGGTTTAAAGCCAAGAGAAAGACGATGAAGATGATCAGCAGAGATCCCGGGTTGACGTTTCTCCTGAATCCAGCAAAGGAAAGGACCACAAACAGAAGCGCAAGCCCGCTTTCAGCAGGTTGAAATGCCCACTGACCCAACTGGCTTGATCCGGTGGGAGCCGAAAGCAAGAGAACGAACAGCATGCCCGCCAGAAGTGCGCCCGCCCTGCTGCTCCATCTTGTTATTTGCTGCAGGTGCCCTTTGGCCAGATCAGAGAAGACCGCCGTGCCCAGAACGTATCCTTTCAGAACTCCCCGACCACGAAGATAAGTCTGGTAGAGATTGAAAGCCAGCCAAACGGCCAGCAAACCGTAAACGCCGAAAGCGCCGGTCAGAGCCAGTCCTAAAAGCAAGAGCGCCGGCCTCAGGGTTTGCCAGATCAGGTTGTCGCCCAAAGCACCCAGGGGGCCTCGCACCGATTCCTTGAATCTGACTATCTGCTCCGGGGGCGCTTTTGCCTCTTCCAGCCTGGCAGCAGCACCAACAGCGTAACCCACAAGATAAGGATTGGCATTGAAGCTTGCAAGATGCCTTTTCAGGAAGAGATTCCGCTCCTGTTCAGATCGAAACAGTCGCCCTGCCAGAGGAAGTAAGATCCAGGCAAACCCAAAACCGATCAGCCTTTCATAGGTGAAACCGGTTTGAACGAGGAAACTCCTCAGGAAGAGACGAAGAAGTTGGAATCCCGACAGGCTTCTCATGGGCGGTCCCCCATGGTTCGTTAGAGCATAAGAATTATCGCTCCCCCAGCCGCTCCCAGCACACACCAAAGAATATTTCTCCTTTTTCCAAAAAGGTAGAGTGCGGTTCCGATCCCCAGGCCCCAGATGGGAAGCCCCAACCCTTCCAAGTAGAACTCAGGTACGAAATCCAGGTGTCCGGCCAAGGGCTTCAGCAGACCGAGGATGAAAAGGATACCCAGTCCGGTTACAGCCAGACCCCGGGCAAATGACCCGACCAAACCCAGAGCGAAAAGCCCCGAAAGCCTCCCCATCCTGCCTTCCCGTGCATGGAGGTCGGCCCTGTGCAGCAGCTTATAGTTTAGCTGCCTCTGTTTTACCAGACTCCAGCCGGCAAACAAACTGAAGGGGATGCAGAAGAGAATGATCAACAGAAGAATCAGATTGGATCTGTCAGGGAACAGGTTAGTCAACACCAGGTAACCGTAAGACGCCGCCACCGACCCGGTCGATGAATCGGGAAAGACCGCTGTACCGATGGGCAGGACCCACAGGTAAGCCAGCTGAAGCAAAGCACCGATGGTCAAACCGCGGGGAAGATCGTTCAGCAGACAGCCCACGATGGGACCGACCAGGAGAGGCTGGGACAGCATAGTCTGACATGCCTCGGTTTTGTCCAGGGCGACCAGACCACCCAGCAGCAGTATCAAAGCCAATTCTGCCTGCACGAAGGTGAAGAATAGACTTTTGCTGAGGATTGTCAATAAGAAAAACCCCGCCGTCCCTGGCGGGGTTTTCCAACCTGACAAACTACCCTAGATGCCTACTTCTTTTTTCTTTTGGTGGTCTTTTTCTTCGCGGTCTTCTTCTTAGTAGTCTTCCTCTTGGCAGTCTTCTTCTTGGCGGCTTTCTTCTTCTTGGCTGGCACTCTGTTCACCTCCTTCCAAGCTTAGGGTTGACTTTTGAGGTGGGCCTTGCTTCTACCTCGTGACGTTTCTGATCTCCAGAGTCTCCTTACCGAAATCGAGTATCATACCCAGAGGAAGTTTGGTGGCCTTGAGAAAACTCCGCATCTTGGATTCGTCCGTGTCGTCTATGGGCTCGCCTGCTTTGACCATGACGATGATCTTGTCCTTTACCATAAACTCCAAGGTGTACTCCCCGGCCACGCTTCCTTTGTATGACAGTTTGATGCTCTTCTTTCTTTCGTAGTCAATCTTCCTGAGATCCAGCTCAACCGCCAAGGCTTGGCTGTAAGCAGATTCCTGAAATCCCAATCCCATATTCTTGTGAACCTCGAGCGCCGCCTCCAGAATCTGATCCTGCAAGTCCTTTAAAGTCATAATGTATTTTGGCCTCGTCAACTGAGCAATCGCTTGTCATAACCCTGTTACAGAAGCTGAAGCAGTCTTTCCACCAAAGCGCTGCAGCAAGAGTCATGCCAGTTTCGTCCTGTTCACCTCAGCGGCCTCTACCCCTTTGTTTTCAAGGCGCTTGGCAGTCGATCCTGAATCCGCCTTGCAGAACCGCGGGGAGTGCGTAACGGAATTGTTACTTGGATTAACCCTATAGCGCAAAGTATGTTGTAACTATGACCCTGAAGCACAATGTAACCACCGTGTTACACATGTGCCAATTTGTTACGATTTGACCAAAAAAAACCGACCTCACCTGTCAGGGGCCCGGCTGACACCGCCGAACTGAAGCGACACGTTGCCGGAGCAAAACGGAAAGGGAGGCAACCTTGACCAGCCCCGGTTTCCGCAATGGATAAGCTGAGCAGCCGCGTGTTAATGCTTGAGACTTCGCACTGCGGCGATCGCCGAAGAGTTGGTCAAGTCAAAGCACTGAGAATAGGGTTCTCAAAGATGGAGCAGAAGGTGCATGGAGAGCCCGCTAACCAAGGGGACGGAGAAGTTGTCATCGATGGGAAGACTGGTTCCTTCGACCAGGGTGGCCACCAGAGCCCCCGCCAACCCCACCCACAGAGGAAGAATCGGAATCACGGCCGCCACCGTTGCACAGGCAAGAAAGCAAGCAGCGCTTCCCTCCAGCGATTTCTGGCTGTTCCGGCTTGAACCAACCAGCCTCGGAGCGAATCTAATCCTGGTCTTTCCGAACTTCCTGCCCACCATGGCAGCAGCGATGTCTCCCACAATGATGAAAGAGATGGCGGCCACGGCGGCCATCTTTTCGAACAGAAGGATGCTGAGAAAAGAAGCCGAGAGTATGTAGCTGGCTCCAGCGAAATCCCGACTCTCGTGTTCGCGCAGGACGGGCCCCAGCAGCCGATTCAGCAGACCGTGAAGGGGAAGTCTCCTCAGCCGGACTATGTCTATGAGGATGGAGCCGAGTACGAAGGGAGCCAGGATCAAAAGTGACGGTGTCTTGGGCAGAAAGTAGTAACCGGCAGGGATGCAAAGCGCAAAAAGATGAATGGCCTTCCTTTTGAGTTCGTTGTAGAAAGAGATTTCCAAGTCCGAGACTATTTCGCTGTGTGCAAAAGATTCAAGCGGCGACCGCAGACGCCAAACCAGGATTAACCCTCTGGCTTGGGCAACTTAAGCTCCTTCAGGAGCCTCTCATTTATCCATATGTCTGCCCCCTCAAAAAGAGCCTGCTCCCACTCAGCGATATGCTCTCTTCCCTTCTGCAAGTCCACGGCCCTTTGGATAGCGGGAATCAGATCCTCGAACACGTTCCCCTTTTCCCTTCTCTCCACCACCTTGATCAGATGAAATCCCCACCGGGTCCTTACCGGGCCGCTCACTTCCCCCACCTTGAGCTTCAAGGCCGTTTGATAGAATTCATCCGGCATCTCACCCCGGGTGATAAACCCCAGATCGTAAGCCACCTCTTTCATCTCGGGTTCGCCCGGGAAGTGCAGTCTTGCCATCTCCACGAAATCCGCGCCCCGCTCTATCCGGTCGGCCACCTCGGCCGCTCCCGCCGAGTCGGTGAAGACGATGTGGTAGACGTGTACCGGCACCCCCAGAGGAGGAAAGTCAATCTTGTGAGCTTGGTAGTACTCTTCCAGCTCTTCTCTGGTAGCCGGGGGAAAGTCCTTTTTCACTCGTCCCGACAGGAACTTCTGCTCCGCCTCCTCCAGGGTGAAACGTCTCTCCTCCGCCTGATATTCCACCAGATCCGCGTAGCCTCGCTTCTCCGCCTCCTTCCTCAAAATCACGGGCAGGGCCAGATGGTTCTCCAGGAGAAACTTCTTGTGATCTGCGTTCACACTATCCAGTCCCAGCTGAAACTTATATCCGGAAAGCGCTTCCCGATATTCCCCGTATCGGACCGTGTCCCCCTCGCCGAAGGCCAGCACCCAGGTGTAGCTGTCCGGCTGCGATGGGGAGGAGTTCAATATCTCCCAGTTATAGACAAACCGGGTCTCCTTCTTGAGCGAATCCACCAACTGGGCGGTCTTTACCTTCACCTCCTCGTTCTTCAGGTACTCTCTGATCCTCTCGAATAGTACGCTGTCCAGCTGGTGGTAGCTGTCTTCTTTTCTATCCAGAAGCTGCAGCAGGTGATATCCCCGGTCGTCTTTGAACGGTTCGGAGATCTCTCCGATCTCCTTAAGTGAGAATGCGACCGAGTCGAATTCCGGGGAGTGATCACCCCTCTTGATGAATCCCAGGTTACCGGTGCGGTCGGGTATGGGGGCCTGGGTGTGTTGCCGACACAGCTCGACGAAGTCCTCTCCCTTCTGCGCCTTCTTATGGAGCTTCTTGATCTTCTTCTTGGCCTCCTTCTCCGCCTTCTTCAGTTTCTTGGAATAATCCTTCTGGGTCGAGTCGGCCCAGACGCGAATCAGAAGGTCCCTGATGCGCACCTCCCCGGGGATCACGAAATCCAAGTCCATGTACTCTTCGTAGTGATCCCTTACCTGCTCATCGGCAACCTCAACCGGTTCTACCAGATCTTGCTGATACATGTGATCCAGAAGCCAATCCCGCATGTGTGCGTCTCTCCGCGCCACGAAGACGGGATCGGATTCCATATCCATCGAGGCGGCCTGCTGATCTATCAGGATCTCCCGTAGCAGCTTGTCAAGCTGCTCCTCCTTGATCTTTTCGTCCTCCTCGGGACCGCTGGCGGTGATCTTTGATTCTTTGAGATGATCGCGGAATCTACCCGCGGTGACGGCCTCACCATTGACCTTGGCCACCACCTCATCTGACGATATCCCGGTCTTGGGGGATCTACCCATGCAAAGGTTACCGACAGCCAGAATCACAAATACGGGCAAGACCGCCAGAGGTATTGATCTGTTCATGTTCATCCCTTCCTATCAATCCAAAGGGCTATACCCACCAGACTTCTGAGGTTTTCGCCGTCGAACATCTCAAAATCAAAGGATCGGCCGGCCCACGACAAGAGGCCCATGGCCTTCTCCGTCCATCCGATTCTCGAGCCAGACTGCGCGGCAGGCAGCGTGCTTGTTGCATGTCGATCATCCCAAACCGCCTCCTGTCCTCTCCAACCCTACAGCCTCATAAGAAGCGAAACTCGATAGGTATTGTCCAACTCCTCATGCGAAAGGAAGGCCACGTCCAGGCCAAACTGATTGATCCACAGGCCAGCGCCCGCGGTCAAATCCCCTTGGTCAAAGCCCAACCTGCCGGCTAGTTTCCCCTTGTACGCCAGCTCCACACCGTAGTGCATGTCCGCGGAGATCTTTCCCAGCCAGTATTGGGAGGCGATCTTCCTTCCCTCGTATCTTACGTCCGCATCGGCAGCCAGCAGGAGGGAGAACTCCCCGATATCGTGACTTACCGCCGCCCCCAGTTTGCTCGTCGGGTTGATGGTCTCGGTGGTCCCGCTTTCATAAAAAAGAAGGCTGGAGGTCAGATCCATCAGATTGGCACCCAGGGTGAGAAAGGGATAGGGCTTCACCAACATCGCCAGATCCGCTCCGATTCCGTAGGCAGAGGTGGTTACCAGGTCGCGATAGATAAGCTTGAGGTTCGCCCCCCAGAAAAACCGGGGCTGCACCTGGTGGGAGTAAGAGACAAACAAAGCGTAGTCAGCGTGACTCTCCTCTCTTAGCAACACCACCCGGTTGGTATCGCTTATGTCAAGCTCCCTGTCTTCCAGATCGGTTATCTTCACCCCACCCCCACCCACTCGCTGGAGACTGAAAGCTAAAGCAGAGTTGGCGTTCTCTCTCACCAGAGGAACGGCCAAGGCGGCAAAATCCTGATTCAGAAGTGACCCGAAAGTCTCCGCGTGCATCAGGGAAAGCTCTCTTGTATCCAGCTGGGAAAGGCCTGCGGGATTCCAGAAGCAGGTGGTCGCATCGTCTGCCACTCCGGCGAAGGCCCCGCCCATACCGAGCGCCCTTGCCCCGACGCCCAAGCTCAGAAACTCCCCGGCATACTTCTCTCCGGATGCCGGGACAGAGCACAGTAGGATCAGGACTGCAGCCAGAGTCGATTTCTTAACCATAACTCGCAAACTAATATACGCAAAAAAGCTGACTTATCAAGCAGAAAACCGGAGGCCCGGGGAGCTGTCGTGGCCCGCCGGCCCGCACACCTATTCAGCTTCAGAGTCGGCGCAGTCGCTTGCCGCCGAGTCGAATGGCTCCAAGCAGGCGGGACCTTCGGTATGGCCTGACCGGATGCGACCCTCTTGGCCGCGGGCCGGCCAAGTATTGGGGACCGGTCTGCTTCCACACGAAAATTTAAATTTACCCATCCAAGCGAACGATAATAGAAGAAGGGGTGGGGCAAACCACCGTTTTTCGCCACGGCAGGGTAGCCAGAAGGAAAGAAGCGGCCAAAACAGAAGAGGGAGAATGAAAACGTCAACCGCGCGACCGCGTTCCACCAAAACCCAATCCTGGATCGAGGTGAGAGATATGATGATACCGAGCGGCTTGTCGAGTGAGGCCACCTGCAAGGAGGGCAGATTCTGCGTGCAGACCGAGTTCGCGCACAGGCCTAGGCCGAGAGTGACCACGACCATCTCCAAAGATGGGGAGGTGGTGGAGAAAGTGGAGAGCGCGTGGGAAAGATCGGCCTTGACCGAAGAGGATAAGAAAGACATCGAGGGATTCCTCAGAAGGCAGCATCAAACGGCACTTCTGAAGCTGAGAGAGAAGAGCACGGAGTCCGATTCGCCGGCAGAAGACCAAGGCAGGCCCGCGGCCTCACCAGAGGACCCGGTCTTGCGGGTGGATGAGGAACTTTCCAGGATGGAAGGGGTCTTGGGATGGGCCTTCCTGCTGCGAGATGGACAGACACAGTTCCAACGCAGCTTGGGCCGCGAGGACAAGGCCCTTATTCGCAGGGTCGGTGAGCTGTCCTCGCTGCTGCCCTCGGTCACCACCTCAGGAACCTTCGACCAAGGCATCCTAAACTCCCCGGGCCGGCTGTCACTGTTCGTGCCCATCCGGGACAACTTTCTAGGGGTAAAGCTGGAGTCTAATATGGACCCGAAAGAGGTGGTCAAAAAGATCAAAGCACTCATCTGAGCAAAGGATGTCATGGACAGCATACTGGATGACATAAGGTCGGTTCCGGGCGTAACCGGAGCAATGGTGTTAGGCAAGGAGTCACAGAACTGCTATCATCTCCTGCCGGCAAGCTTCACTTCTCATTCGATCAAAAAGGTTGGACAAAAGCTTCTGGAGCTTTCGGAGAGGTTGCCTCCTCACAGCCGCCTGAATCTGAAGTTCGATAACGGGCTGGGGCTGGTATACAATCTGGAGAGGAGCGTGGTGTTGATTTTCGGCCGACCGAATTTGGATTTCTCTCTTCTGGGATTGGTCCTGAAATCCGCCCTCCAGTCCATTGAAAGGAAGCTGGAAGGCCAGGCCCG
>CAYFQZ010000517.1:0-2301 GCA_964345305.1 uncultured Ignavibacteria bacterium
TCCTGTGGCGGTTCCGACGTTCGAGCCAATCAAATAACCTACCAGGCCCCCGATCATCCCGCCCACATCGTAACATCCCAAACATCCACCGCTGCCCTGCGTGAACGTGTTGAAGCCCACTCTGGCACACAGGGTTCCACCCACGATGCCTCCCATGCTTCCCACCAGAAGCTCACAGCCTACCTTTCCGGGATCTGCTGGGCCCGGCTTCATGTGGGCGAGGTTCCTCTCCGCTCTTTCCTGCAGAGACACCGTGCTCGAGGAATCGGTTTCCTCCGAGTTTCCAGAGAGAACCGAGCTTCTCTTTTCGGCCGCAGAAATCTCTGGCCACCCGACCAGGAGAATCACCCCCAACCCTGCCGCGAGAACTGCTAACCTTTTCATCTCTCCTCCTTTGTTTATGGTTTCCGCGGACGGCTAATTGCAAGGCGTGTGCCAGAGAACAGAACACGGAGAAGAAAAGACGAAGAGTCAGCTAATTGTCTGTCTGTGAAAGAGATGGGGAGGGGGAAATGTGGGTGTACTGTGTCCGCCCGGGAATATCCAAGAAGAGATTGTTATGGAGAAGTAGACGGGCTGTATGATTATGGATAACATAGCCGGCTCGTGCTAGGGGAAGCTTCCGCTCACACAAAAGAAAAGGTCCGGGATGGATCCGGACCTTGTCGAACTTCCAATACTGATGTTATGACGTTAGGTCAAACAAAGCCTCTCTGCCGCCCCTCAGAACCGCGTGCTCAACAGCAGCCCTGCCGCTTCAAGTTTGGCGAAGTAGCAGGGCTGTAAGTCGATCTGGGAGAAACCATGCTGCTCGTTGTACCTCTCGACCGACTTAGCGCCTGTGCGGATGTCGTTTATCGCGCTTCCAACCAGGACGGCCGTGCCGACAAGAATGCCCAGTGTTGGTAAAGAGTTGTCGTTGTTGCCGTTTCCCCAGATGTCGATCTCAAACTTCGATATGCTGTACACGGCTACTGCGCCCGCAGCTCCTCGAATCATCAACCCTTTTGCGAAAGAGTCTCCGTTCTTCGCGTAAAGGTGACCTGCGCCGGGACCACATAGAATCCCCAGCGAGGCAATCCCCACACCTGCCGCAGTACGTGCCGAACCACGCCCGCCGTCGTCACTTGCCAATGTAATACCCGCTACAGCCGGGATCACGGTAAAAGCCAGCGACGATTGCCATGCCGTTGTTTTCGACTTGGGGCCTTCAGCCATGGGCCGCTGCGGTAGAGCCAGTTCAAGGCAGAGGACCATCGCACACGAGATCAGCAACTTGACTTTTGGCATCTTGGACCTCCTTTCAGCATGTTCGTTAGTCTGCAGTTGCAGAAAACATGCCGGCTGAAATCGCAGAATCAAATCGGGGAGAGGAAATGGGACAACGGAGTGATAACCAGAGAGATAGAGCGAACTCAACCTAGCCGGCCGCTATCCTCGGCAGGAGTTTCTTCTGAGGACTATTATCCAAAAGCAGACTGCCTGTATGATTCTGCAGAACAGAAAAGCTAGGACGGACGGGTGGCCCGGTCTGCTTGCCAGACCGGGTATATCCTAACTTAGAAATAGATTGTAGGCCCGCGTGCGCACCGCTGGATGCCCCGCCGCTTGAAGTGGGTTGAGATTCATCAGTCCCTGCATCAGGCGACGGAGTTGGTGACCTACGACTCGCCCGATTTAGAATCGATTTCGAGTTCCTTGATGAGTCTGTTCAGATACGTTCTCTGAATGCCCAATATCTTGGCGGCCTGGGATTGGTTGTTGTTGGTCAAAGACAGAGTCTGCGCTATGAAGTCCTTCTTGAACTTCTTGACTGCATCCTCTAACGCTATCCCCGCGGAGATTTCTTCTTTTCCCTTCTGGCTCAATTGAGGAGGCAAAAGGTCAGAAGTGACAGTAGCACCCGGAGCCAGAACCACTGCTCTCTCGAGCGCATTCTGTAGTTCTCTGATATTTCCAGGCCACGCATAGCCTGAGAATATCTCCTGTGCGGCAGGATCTATGCCGCTGATTCTCTTTTTCATCTCACGGTTGAACTTCTGCAGAAAGTGATCGGCGAAGGCAGGAATGTCTTCCTTTCTCTTGCGCAACGGAGGAAGCGTAAACGAGATGACGTTCAGGCGGAAGAAGAGGTCTTCTCTGAACTTGTTTTCTTCTACCGCGTTGGCCAGATCCCGGTTGGTGGCGGCGATTATCCTGGTATCCACCTTCAGCGTTTGAGTTCCCCCGACCCTCTCGAATTCGCCGGACTCCAGGAAATGCAGGAATTTGGTCTGGATCACCGGACTGATGTCTCCGATC
>CAYFQZ010000518.1:0-25161 GCA_964345305.1 uncultured Ignavibacteria bacterium
CCCGTTGTTCAGCAGAACCGAGACATTGTCGGATATGTAATTTGCGACCGCCAAGTCCAGGTCAAGATCCCCATCCAGATCGGCAGAAAAGACTGACCAAGGACCGTCACCCACCGCATAGACGAAATCGGGGGTGAAGGTGCCATCCCCGTTGTTCAGCAGAACCGAGACATCGTCGGAATTGTTATTTGCCACCGCTAAGTCCAGGTCCCCATCCCCGTCCAGATCGGCAGAAAAGACCGAGTAAGGACCGTCACCCACCGCATAGACCGAATCGGCGGCAAAGGTGCCATCCCCGTTGTTGAGCAGAACCGAGACATTGTGAGAAAAGCCATTTGCTGCCGCCAGGTCCAGGTCCCCATCCCCATCCAGATCGGCAGAAAACACTGACCAGGGACCGTTACCCACCGCATAGACGGAATGGGGGGCAAAGGTGCCATCCCCGTTGTTCAGCAGAACCGAGACGTTGTTGGAAAGGAAATTTGCAGTGGCCAGGTCAAGGTCGCCGTCGCCATCCAGATCGGCAGAAAAGACCGAGGCAGGATGGGTAGCTACCGCGTAGACGGATTGCATGGCAAAGGTGCCATCCCCGTTGTTCAGCACAACCGAGACGTTGTCGGACCAGTAATTTGCAGCCGCCAAGTCCAGCTCCCCATCCCCATCCAGATCAGCAGAAAAGACTGAGGCAGGACCGTCACCCACCGGATAGACCGAATCGGGGGCAAAGGTGCCATCCCCGTTGTTCAGCAGAACCGAGAGATTGTCGGAATCGCCATTTGCAGTTGCCAGGTCCAGGTGCCCATCCCCATCCAGATCAGCAGAAAAGACCGACAAAGGAGCGTCACCCACCGGATAGACCGAATGGGTCGCAAAGGTGCCTGGGCCTTCGTCGACTACTGATGTGAAAGACCACACATAAGCGCTGTCCAGAGGAGTACCTGCTGAGGATTCTATGCCTGTGGTGAGAACCACCGTGACCACTTCACCTTCATCGAAGTCCTCTGCCGGGTCGAACGTAGCCATTCTGGTCGGCCCGTAGTAGGTTATCGTGCCCGGATGCAGTCCGGTCGATCTGGCATTGACCACAAAGGTGGAGTCGTTGATGGTGGTCTGGTCCATGTCCACATCGAATGTCACCCCTATGTTGGTTGAGACCGGCACGTTGAGCTGGTTCTGAGCCGGCCAGGTGGAGACAACGTGGGGAGTCTGGGCAAATGCAGGCATTGTCCAGAACACGACCAAGAGAAGCGTTAACATTGTTTTGTGCATTATGCACCTCCGAAAAAGAAGTTGAGAACTTGGTGGCAAGAATGAGTTCAGAATCTCGCGAAAAAGATTCAAACTCTAAAGCATATGGGTTCAAGTCTGAACCGGAAAGCTCGAAGCTCTCGGACCATCCGCCGGATCTCTCTGAAGTCCGATTCCGAATGGTCTCAAGTGATAAGGGTTCGTACTAATATAATAATAAACTTCACCAACATGTCAAGAAGATTTTGGCGGGGCAGAAGGGAAAATGGGAGTGGTCAGGCTCTATCCGTACTGAGCGAAGGTGCATGTTCAGGGGAGAGAAAAAACGGCCGAACCTCTGATCTAGAGATTCGGCCCGTGGTGAGCGTAGTCGAACCGCCAGGTCTTGGACAGATGAATGTAGAACTTTATAGACAACCGGGCGGCGGCCCGTTCTTGAACAGGTAGTTCAACAGGTAGATGGCGTCTCCGATTTCGACCATTCCATCACAATTGACGTCTCCGGCTTCCAGGGGATCAGGGGGGGAATCGCCCTTGAAAAGATAATTCAAAAGGTAGATGGCGTCTGCTATGTCTATCACCCCGTCCCCGTTGGTATCACCTCTCTGAAACCGGCGAATGTACCCAGTGTTCTGCGGATCGTGCTTAAACATTGGCCAAAAATTGTCTGTTCCATATCGGATCTGCTCACGAACAGTCTGGGTGGTTCCGGCGTGATCTTCGGAGCGCGCAGGCGGCTCCTCGAAAAAAACAACCTTTCCGAAGTTCGAGACTAAGACGAACTCCGCATCCCCATCGCTGTCCAGATCCCCCACAGCCGGAGAGGGTGAAAATGTGGCCAGATGAGCTTCGTCAGAGATGAAGTAGGGAAAACCCGTCACCTGGGTCCCATCTGAATGAAAGGCAAAGACATGATCAACGGCCTTGACCAAAACCTCCACGAGCTCCGGGGAACCGTCAATGTCGGCAATTATGGGAGACGACCTTATGTTACCAGACCCAGCAGGGTTATCCAGGATGACTGGCCAGCCTGTCACATCTGTTCCGTCGTGATGAAAAGCGAAAACCTCTTCATCCAAAACCGACAGATTGAGTCCGCCAATAACTATCTCTAGGTCTCCGTCAGCGTCAAGATCGCCAAGGCCAGGAGAAGAGAGCCTGATAAAAGCGGCACGCACTGGCCAGCCAGGCTTTGGGTTTCCTCCTGAATCCCAGACATAAAGGAAGTCATTGTCGGAGGAGTGGTAAGCGGCGGCCACGATCTCCACATTGCCATCCGCATCCACGTCTCCCAGGGCCACGGCCGCTTTTACCATCCCGGACGTGGAAACCGGGAATCCAGGAGCTACTGAGCCATCAATCTCCCAGAGATACACCTCGAAAGGGTCGGGGCTCGCAGGTCCTCTGTAAGTTCCGGCGACAATTTCAAGGACACCGTCACCGTCCACGTCAGCGACCGAGGGGGAGCCTAGGTGTTCGGGGGTGGTGAAGGGCCACCCGGGCAGCAAAGTGCCGTCATGATGCCAAACATAGAGGTGGTTCTCCGAAGGATAGATGATCTCCAAATCACCGTCATCGTCCAGATCCACGACAGCCGCTGGCGGATAGGCAGGAAGATTCTTAGGCCAGCCGGGATAGACCGTGCCATCATGATTCCACACGTGAGCTTGCAGCCAGTCGCCAACCACCACTTCCATGTCCCCATCGTTGTCAATGTCAGCAATCGCCGGACTTGCCGGAATAGGGCCCGCAGTCTCAATCGGCCACCCGGGAAGGTCGTTGCCCAGCATATCGATTGCATAGACAACGCCTCCTTCATACGGATTGGGACCTTGTGCGTAAGTACTCATGACTATGTCCTTAACACCATCGCCATCCAAATCGGCGAGCCGGGGAGAAGAGAGAACCGGAGCCAAGGTTTCGTAAATCCATCCCTGAACAATAATGGACGAGTCGAGAAGACTTGTCTGCCTGACCGGCCTGTTTATGATGTGGCCAAGTTCACTCGGCGGGTATAGAAGTGCGGAAGGTTCGGCCTGATAAAAACCGCCATTGAAAACGCTGTGCAAAAATCGCGATGAGTCGAGTCTCGCCTCATCTGCAACTGCTGTCTGCGCCCGTACCTCCTGGTTCATGGCAAGACAAAGCAGCAGAGCCGGAATCATTGTGAAGATGGAAGGTGTGGAACGCATTACGTCTCCCGACCTCCGGACATAGAGAGAGAAGTGACATCTCATTTTCCACTACCCTTATCAGGAATTGCGCTTATACTATTAATATATCGACTTCTTTCCCGGCCGCAAGAAGATTTTGCCTGACAACGGAGATAGCTGACCCGGCCCACCTTTGGCGGGGTCGGGTCCATCGCATGGAAATTACTCTTCTGTCAGGTGTTGCCCTGCAGACGCGTGCGGACACTCATGGAATATTCGGAAGGGAGAAAGAATGGCCGAACCCCTGAGCAAGAGATTCGACCGGGTATCTCACAACTGAATACACTCGGATCACGGGCAGCCCGGCGGCGGCCCGTTCTTGAACAGGTAGTTTATTAGATAAACCACATCGCCAAGATCAACTACTCCGTCGCAGGTACAATCCCCCGCCTCCAAGGGGCTTGGTGGGGGACCGCCTTTCCAGAGGTAGTTGACCAGGTATATGACATCTTCGACATCGATCATGCCATCGCTGTTGGCATCGCCCCGCTGATAGAAGGTAGTGTCCCTCTTGATCTCAAACATCAGCTCCCAGACCGCCCTGGCGCGCTGGTACTGATGGGGGTAACCGCTTGGCCTGGGGTGAACGCCGTTGTCCCACCAGGCTTCCGGCGTGTTGAACCAGTAGGCAAGATGCTCCGCCTCGTAAACCGGGTAGTATGCCCCCCATGCGGTATTGAGAGCTTCATCTGTCAACCCGGCACGAAACATCATGGCAGCCACCCAGTAGGTCGTCCCCACCCAGTATTCGCGCGTATCTCTATCGCCCGTGGGGACGGTTGAGCCATCCGGCAGTCTGCCTAATCTTGCGCCAAAATTAAGGTTGGGGAGCACGTTTACCTCGTACACCTTTTGCAGATGTGCATTCATCTTCCAGCGGGGCAAGATGTCGGGCAGCCCGAAGAACTCGCAGTATCGCTGGGCACATAACGCGTCACTGAACACGGCGGTCGGATAGGCACTCTCCGTATCGATCCTGTAGTATTGCCCGGTCGAATCCCACAGTTGGGCATCCAGATTTCTTTTCGCTGCTTCCAGCCACACTTGAACCTCAGCTCTCACCGGCTTGTTCAAGATCGCTGCCATGGTATCCATGGCTTCCAGCGCCCCGATCCAGAATCCGCCGCTGTACATGTCCGTGCCCCACATACCCCAGCCGTCATAGGTATTGTCATATCCGCGGACGTCCGGCAGCGAATCTGTGGGTTCGTCCTCACAGTCGTAAATCTTCATGAAGTGATAGGTGCTTTCCACCGCGGGCCAGACGTATTCGAGGAATTCCATGTCTTCATACAGTGAGTAGTATCTCCAGCACCGCTGAATGAATTTCGATGAGTTGTCCGCCTGAACGTGAATCTGTCCTCCTGCACAGGGTGCAGGCCGGCTTCGGTAAGCGTGCGGGTCGAAGACGAAGAAGGGATCACCGATTCGGCAGTAGTCAGCGGAAATATCTCTGGGCGCGCCGATCTCCATCGAGGTCTGATACGGCAACGTAGGATTGCATTCGTCGTAGTACGTTACCACGTCCGCGTGACAGCTGATCAAATCTTTCTCCATCTCGGGCCAGAATTTGGCATAGACAATCGAGCTGTAGTGACTCACGTCGATTTCTCCCGCCAAAGGGTAAGCCTGACATTCCATTACGAAATTCTTGTGATCCTCAGCATGCAAGCCCAGGTACTCCTGGGCATGACCTGACCTAAGTCCTGATTCCCAGAACGACCCTCCAAACTGGTTATAGTAAAGCTCGTTGAAGGCCGCGCAGATGAGCCAGTCCGGATACCTGGGATCGTCTACGAAGGGTAACATCCACGCGTCGATCTGGTCTCCCCAGCTTTGATGGTTCTCGACAGCTTCGACGGCGATTTCAAACGAATTGTCACTCAAGGTATCGAAATACTCGCAATACTTTTTCCACCACTGCGTGCTTTGACCCGCTCCATAAGTACTCTTGAACTCGACCACTGGAAAGTCCCAAGCAAGAACAATGGGAACTACTGCACTGTCTCCCGGTCCCAGGACAGTTTTGACTGCTATGGCCGCGGCGGAGTCGAGAGGATTGACCGAATCAGAGAGAACACCATCATCCGAGAACTGGCTCCAGATGTCGCTCCCATCTCCTGAGGGGCTCCAGCTGGCGCGGGATACGATACTGGCGTCTGTCTCCTTGGCGGCAATGCACCATTCGGAGTTCTGGGTCTCTGGGGCATTGAGGGGGTGGCTGGCCTTGAGGACGATTCCGATGATGCCGGCTGAATCCATTAGGGTATTGGAAAACCCTATTCTGGCTTGACTGCCGCCGCAGAAAGGCGGATTGGGCCAGGTCAACATAACCGACGCCTCGGCAGAATCAACTGACGGGTTGAACAGCCGAAACTGCCAGACCGCCACCGGGTAAGAGGTCTCTCGATAGTTCCGGGGGATTATCGGGCTGAAGAACTCGGATGATATTTCGCAGTTGAAGCAGTTGTACAGGCACCAGCCTTTGGGCTGCAGAGCGTAGTAAGTACCTTCTCCCAACTGGAGTCTTTCCCAGGCTGACGGCATGAGGGATTCTTCAGTGCAAAGGCACTTGACTATTTGGGTGTCTCCTATCTTTTCGTAGACATGGAAAGCTGCCGCGGCCAGCCAGGTTCTGCTATACCCGCCCACCTCATCCGCCCAGGGGCCGAAGGAGCCGCTGATATTGTACATGAACGAACCGGCCCCGAAGCCTCCCAAAGCGACTCCTCTGTTGGGGCAGTTGCTTTGGCAACTTGCGGGGACATCTCCTATTGTCCTCTGCCACGCTCCGCGCGGAATCTCGGGAGTATCTGCGGATGAAGCCGACCGCGGACCTGCAAATGAAACCAGGGCGGCAAGCAGCAGGCTGGGTACAAGGCCTAATCCTCTCGCAGTGCGCATATGGACAAACCCGTTCGAATAGTTGGTCGCTGGGATGTGTCTAGCTTACATCATCAATATAGCACCATCTTTGTTATTCGCAAGCAGATATTTCTTAACCCGCGCTGTGAGCCCGTGTCGCAGTTATGCTTTCATCCATACAGCTGCCAGCCAAACTCCGGCAGGAGCTGCTCATGCCGCGTGTCCGTGCCCGCGAACATAGCTCGAGGCGAATGCCGCAAATGTTCTCGGTCTCCTCGAGAATGGTGAAGTCAAACCAAAACAGACCGCACGCGCCGTCAATACAGCAGACAAAGTATCTTCGGCTGCTCTCGGATGCATGTCGCCCAATGCCATCCCGTGCGGAGGGCTAAAGGAATAGCTTGACACGAGAGAACCGCTCTGGTATATTGCCGGGGCTTGCAAGGAACCTCACAAGGGAGGGATATGAAACGTGAAGATCAAAGCATATACCAGGGATGATGTCGCCGTTCTGGAGCCGTCCGGGCAGCTGATGGGCGGGCAGGACGTGGGAGAACTTGATGAGAAGCTTTACGCGCTCTTGGGGAAGCAGCAGAAAAAGGTGGTAATCGACCTGGGGAAGACCGCCTGGCTTACCTCATCTGCGATAGCCGTCCTTCTCCATCACCACAGTAAGTTCCACGAGATCGGCGGCAAACTCAAGATGGCCAATCTTACCCAGAAGGTGCAACAGATAATAGCCATAACCAAGCTGACGCTTGTATTTGAAGTATATGACACCTTGGACGCAGCTCTGGACAGTTTCAGTCAGTAGGTCACGACGTCACGCGAGAGTTGATCGTCTTTTCGCTGAACTTTCCGACGAATGCTTCTGAAAGTACGCCGGGAACTCAACTGTGCACACGAATCGAAGCGATACGTAGTGACCGTCGACATTTGAACCTCTGACCAAATATGGACACTTCGACAAGTGCCTGAAATCATTTGAAGTCGGCTGCGTGTGAGGTGAGCAGGTGACCATATTTGGTCAGTCAGTCTTCTGAGAACCGGCAAGCTTGAGTCGGACACGAGGGTTCTGTGTACTAAGTACTTGGGGATCAATTGACTCGAAAAATCGGCACGGCGTTTGCATAAGTAGTAACCGCAACGATGAATGGAGGCCGGTTTCGGCAGTAACAAGAACAAACGATAGCATCAAACCTTCAATCTGGCGGAAGGAGGTGAACTAAATGGCAAGGGTGACATTGACACTGACCAAGGAGCAGATGGACAAGATCAAGAAAGCCACCGGCGTGAACGTCAAGAAGCTCCGTTTGGTCCAGCCCACCAAGGCTGAGGAGACCAAAGCGATGAGGAAGCAAGCGCTGCCTAAGGCGGCATTGAGGAAGCAGGCGCTGCCCAAGGCGGCGTTGAGGAAGCAAGCACTACCCAAGGCTGCGCTAAGAAAGCAGGCGCTACCCAAGGCTGCGCTCAGGGCAGGGCCGAAGCCAGCAGCGGCCCCGTTGTTCGAGGGAGTCCCCATTCCTCCTGGAGTTAAGTAACCACTTGTGATCAGGGGAAGGGCAAAGTGAAGAAGGAGAAAGCCCGGCTTTCTCCTTCTTCTATTTCCAGAGTTCAGGTCGGAGGGACCTGATGATCTTTCGGTACAGGTAACCAGTGCAAGATACCTTGCCGGAGGTTATTTTGGCTTTGCCGATCATGCCGGGCCTTAGAAGCTCGTCGAACTGATCCAGGTCTATCCGTGCTTCATACAGAGAAGGAGGATCCCCATATGGCACCTGTGAGAGCTGGACGATTCTTCCCGAGGAATACTTTGAATGGGAGGGAATCTTAAGTTCCACCTCATTGCCTACTTGGATATCCCCCACCTGCCACTGAGAGAGGTAGACTTTAGCGCACATCCGGGAGAGGTCGGCTATCTCACACAGAACATCTCCGGCCTCCATGAACGTTCCCTTTCTTTCCTCGATCCGGGGAGTGAGAACCGTTCCACTCGCCGGGGCCTGTATCTTCAAGTTATGCAGCTTTCTCTCGGCCTCTAGCAGCTCGGTTTCCAGTTTGCGTTTCTCTTTCCGATTGGCTGCCAGAAGCAGCGGGTCGCTGGCCAGATAATCAGCCCTCATCCTGCGCGAAGTGACCGCGAGTTCGCTTTGCAGGCCCTCGGCGTAGGCTCGGAGAGAATCGTTGCGAATTATGGCCAGAAGCTGGTTCTGTCCGACCCGGTCTCCCTCCGCCACCAGGACATCCTCAACGAATCCCGTGTTCAAGCTTCTGATTTCGATCTTGTCTCTGGGTTCAACGATGAAATCCTTCGTAATCCTCCAATTGATTTTGAAAAAGAACAAGAGATATACTATTATGGCAAGGCCTACTATGGATTGGATCGGACGTTTCCTCAAGTAGTGAGACATCTTCACCTTGTTTTCGAAGTCCCGCATGAAGATCAAAGCTTTCTTTGCCCTTTTCCTGAGCAAGAGATAAGCCAATACAACAAGGATTATGATGCCCCACACATGGAATGAGCCCACCAAGAGATTTTTGGCCATAAGAAAGATCACCAAGATCATGAATGCCGTATACACCAGGGCAGACACTCCGTAGATTGCATAGATTTTCCTCAGACGGGGAGGCTCATCCTGGAGCTCTACCGGTGCCCTCAGTACGTTTTTCTTCAGCCAGTTGCGAACGTACTTGAAGGACTCTTCTCGCAGATTCAGCACTTCCAGGTAGTCAGCCAGGATGTAGTAGCCGTCATATTTCATCAGAGGGTTGAAGTTAAAGATCAGAGCTACAAGGCCGGTGATGGCGACAACGTAGCATGATAGACGGTGCAGGAAAATGTCCGGTGGGGTGAGCCACCATACAAAGACGGCAAAGGAACATAGCACCAGCTCACTGTACGCCCCGGCGACCATCACTGCTATCCGGTGGCGCTTGTTCTCGAACAGATAGGAATCGTCGACCTGGCAGTAGAAGCAGGGTTCGAAATAATACAACAGAAAGCCGAGCTCATGTACCTCGCCGCCGTAATATTTGCAGGTAAGCCCGTGCGCAAACTCGTGCACTACAACTACCACAAAGAAGAGAATGTAGATGACGACAAAGTCCAGGATGCCCTTTCCCTGAAACGAGTAAAAGCCGAAGGTTACTTCTTTGAAGGCCTTCCAGTTGGAGGCTGCCACGAGAACTACCAGGAAGAAACAAAAGAAACTGAACAACAGAAAGCCCCTGCTCCAGAAGAATCTGATCGGCTGGATTATCCGGTCGAAGAACTTGTCGGGATCAAAGGCGGGGAAAGTGATCTGAAGCACGTTTTTCAGACCTAGTTTTCCAGACAATTTCTTTTTTCTCTTGTCCCTCATCTTCTCGTAGAATAGCACGCTCTTCTCTACTTTGGGTTTCTCCAGATGGTCGGCTTCTCTCAGGTATTGGAGAAAATCTTCCAGTTCGCTCGCCTCCAGAGTTGTTCCGCCGCTTTGCTCTTCGAAACTCTGCTGGATTTGGTGGAAAGACTTTTCGCCATCCAGCAGTTTCATGATGGAGTGCTCCATTTCTCCCACTCTGTGATAGGTGCGATTAACGGGATCCTTGATCATGTAAGTCTGAACACCGCGTATCACCTGCGGTACGATGAGAAGGTCATCTCTTACCTTGGGATAGAGCGAATATGAGGATGGATCCGTGGGAGAGATCATCACTCACCCGACTGGATTTCACGGCCTGGCTCGGAGGTCTGTCCGCTTCCGAGATATTCCAGGCCAAAGGCGACTACCGAATCCCCGCTCTCGATTTCACCCTTGATCTCCCAGAGAGAATCCAAATCCCTTCCCAGATGCACGGACCTCTCTTCGGTCACCCCATTTCTATAGAGAAGGATTCGGGTTGTGTCCAGTGACGACAGCTTCCGAGGATTAGGAAAAGCAGATTTTGACACGGCCAGAGTGGTGGAGGGGGATTCTGGTTCCAGAAACACCTTGACAGCCATTCCCGGTCTGCAAAAGGTGTACTGGGGATCAATTCGGACTATGAGTTCTATCGTGCCGGCCACCGGGTCTATGGTCGGCGACTTCCTGACTACGGTCCCCCACGCTGCTTCTTTTGCTCCGTATTCGGGTTGCACTCGAACTCTCCCTTCAGTGCTCAAACGAGTGTGTTCTTCCTCGGTAAGGAACACCCGGGTGTAAACAGGAAACCTCTGTGTGATGTGAAAGAGGCTGTCTCCCGCCGCCGCGACTTGACCTACCCTGGCCCAATTTGAGACTACAACTCCTGAAAAAGGTGCGATCAGGCGGCTCTGTCTATATCTCTCCAGAGCACACCTCCGTTCGATGTCTGTCTGTTCGCGTCTCAGCTTGGCCTGTTCATATTCACTCTCTGAGATGAGATTCTTGTCGTACAAAATCTGGTATCTCTCGAAATCATGTCTGGCTTTATCGAAGGCATTCCGGGCGAGCTCGAATTCCAGACATAAAAGCTCGTCTTCGATCTTCGCCAGGGTGTCACCCGGACTTACCCTGTCGCCCAAATCGAAGTACGTTTCCCGTATCATCCCACCCACCTTGGCGACAATGAAAGCATCCTTTTTGGCGTAAAGGAAACTTTCGAAGGCCTCTTCCTTCCCTTCCCAACACAGCCGCTTGACGGTGACAACCCGAACGGAAGAAGTATCTGTCCCCGCCGAACGCTGCAGCAAGGCCTGCTCGTCCTGAGAAGCAGAGCAGGCCAGGATCTGGCCGAGTGCCCCAGCCAAAAGCAAAAGGAGAGCGATTCTCTTCTTCACCGGCATTTTCTCATCCCCTTATGAAGCTTACAAGCCAAACAATCGCCATGCCAACTGTCTGAGAAATCGACCCGGCTTCCTGAACACCACGTAAGCCAGGCTTCTCTTCCCACAGTAGATCCTGGCGTGCCCCGTCATTCCCGGTTTCAGGAGCCTTTCTGTATTCTCGATACTTCCCCTGATCAAGAAAGCGTTGTTCTCCTGCCCGGAGTTACCCCTGGAGGAGACTCTTTCCACCGTGCCCCAGAACGTTTTCTCGGGGAAGGCGCTGATCAGAAGTTTTATTCTCTGATTTTCCCCAGCCAGATGGATGTCGGCTGCCGGAAAATTGATTTCAGCTCGCATGCTGTCCAGGCCGGCTACCTCACAGAAGAAATCCCCTTTTTCCAAGTACTCCCCCACCCTTTCCTCCAGCAGAGGGGTTAGAACCGTCCCTGAGATAGGAGAGACCATCTCGGTCTTGTCTTGCTGCGTTTCCAACATCTCAAGCTCTGCTTGCAGCTTTCTGATCTCATTCTGCTCCATCTGGTACTGGTCGATTCTGTTGGCTGCGAAGAGATTTCGGGCGTTCCCTCGACTGGTCGTCAACCACACCTTAACCTGATTGAGCCTGGCAGTTATGTGATCGTTATGCAGCCTGGCCAGCGGCTGACCGGCTCGCACCTGGTCTCCCTCTCTAACGAGTATTTCGCGCACAATACCGTCGACTTCCGCCCCAACGGTATAGGTACGCTGAGGCCATATCTCCATGGGGCAGGTCACCTTCAACTCGCTTCTCCAAAGGAGAAGGAAAGCGATGATAATGACCGCCCCTGTGATCACCGCACCCATTTTCCTGCGCGGTATCTTGAAGAAAGCTCTCTTCTTGGCGACTATGGGTCGGATCACTTTTGCCAGCGGGATCTTCTGGTAGAGCTCGGCATTGCGGATGGCGACGGTCAGTTGGCTGGATAGGATTTCTATCACCTCCAGACTGCTTTCCGTCAGAAAACTGGGGGATTGGCTTTCCATGCTCAAGGCACCCAGGGCTCCTTCTTCATCCACAAGGGGTACTGCCAGGAAGGACTTCATTTGACTTGTCTTGAAGTACTCTTTGAGCCTATCCTTGGTCTCCTCGTTCTCCGCCTGTATCTGGCCCTCCAGGGAGGTGACATAGATGGATCGATTTCCTCCTGTCACCCAGGAGAGAAGCCCCTCCAGAGCCACCATATCCGTCGCCTTTCTGTCGACCTTCTCCTGCCCTGACACGGCACTGAGAACCAGATCCTCTCCTCGCAGAAGAGCAACGGATGCCCGATCATAATCGATGATCTGTGAGGAAAGATTCACAAAAGCGTGCATTACTCTGTCTATGTCCAGGGTGCTGGTGATCTCCTTACTGATTTCCAGCAAGAGAGAGAGTTCGTTGGCTTTTCTCTCGGCCTCAAAAAGCATGGCGTTTTTCAAGGCAATTCCAGCCTGTTTCGCGATGGTCGACAGGAATTCAACCTCGCTCTCGTCATAGGCCTCCCCGGTGGCCTTGTGCCCCACTGTGATAAAGCCCACGAATTCGTCTTGATGGAGCACTGGCAGCAGCACGAATGCTCCCAGCTCCTCCAGCCTCTCCCGTTCCTCCAGAGATACGACATCCTCTTCCAACTCCTGGCAGAAGATGGGTTGCTGTGTGCCCATCAGAACTTGAGCTAATTCACCCTCGCATGAAAAATCCAGGCTGGATATCTCTTCGGGCAGGCCGCGACTCTCGACCACAACCAAACGTTCCTGTTTGTCATCCAAAAGAAGGATAGCAACTTGTTCGACGATGAAGTGTCCCATTATGTTCAAGACCACGCTGGTTAAGACCCTGTCCAGGTCAAGCGAGGCGTTCAACTCCGTTCCCACCTCGGAAAGGGTCCTCAGATCGCGTGTCCGCTTGGCCAGTGTCTCTCGGTTGTATATATCCTCCGCAGCAAGAGCTGAATCGACGGCCAGCCTCTTGAGGAAGTTCATATTTCTCGTTCGTTGATCATCGCGAAAACGAGTGCGGTGAGACAAGAGGATTGCTCCGAACAGCTCCTCTCGGCCGCGCAGTGGAACGAAAGCCAAAAAGTTGATCTTTTGTCCGAATTCTCTGCCGAACTTGGGAATAAGACCCTCCGGGTCATCATCAGAGGATAGCCAGAGTTCCCGCTGGTTCTGCACTAACCCTCCGATTACACCTTCACCCAGCCTAACCACCATCTCCTGGAGTTTCTCTTTTCCAGGTCCCGTCGCCGATACGCAGGTAACGATTTCCTGAGGCCTGTTCAGAAGCCAGATTGAAGTGGTGTCGCAACCGAACGAATTCCCCAGCGCTTTGGCTAGATGGCCAAGAAGCTCATCGGACGATTCAGCCGACCTCAGCTTTCTGTTGAGCTCGTACAGAAGAGGTATCATGTCATTGTCAGCTGGCATTGACAGCAGGATTCCCTTTCGTTGGAGTGGTTGTAGGCACCGATTCCGCGCTGATTGCTCGTTTCCCGTTGTAATTTACAGCGATAATCCATATTAGTCAAGCTTTTTCCGAATATCCCGGGCACCAGCATTGAAGGCAAATTGTGCGGGGATGACACGAAATCTTATTGACTTATTTGAACGATACAGTTATTATATAGGTGAGGGAAAATACCAATCATGGTCCAAAGACCTCGCAAAAAACGGCACTCCTCAGCGGAGTCCAAACGTGATAGTAATGAGCTGTCCGCTCTGTTTGAAGTCGCCAAGGACTTTCTGGAGATCGAGGAGCTAAAGGCGCTCAAGCAACAGATAGTCTTCTCGGCCCTGGGCGTTCTGGGCGCAAAAACCGGTGTCCTCCTGGAGTTCGATTCGACGAAGAATACCCTGGCCACTGCCGTTTCCCTGGGGCAGACAGGAAAGCCGATGCCATCGTCCAAGTTTCCCCTGAGAAGAAAGTGGCAAGAGTTCTTGTTTGCGCGAAAACAGAGAATGCCCCTGGATTTCTCTCGAAGTGGCAGGAATCCAAAACTGAAGCAGTTCTCCCGATCCAACGCAGCCTTGGTTCGCACACTGGAGCCGAAGCTGTTGACCCCGATTTGCGAAGACGAGAGACTCTACGGCGTGCTCTGTTTGCAGGAAAGACTGCTCGGAGGGAAATACACGATTGAAGACTACAACGTGCTCACCTCTCTGACCAATCTTGCCGCCAAAGCCTGGGGCAAGTTGGCGTCGGTCGAACCCAAGGGTAGGGGCAGGCCTGTCCGTTCAGTGGGACCGGTACTGTCAAAGCTCACACCAGACAGGATAAGGAAAAAGCTGCATTCCCTTAGAACGGATTACCCTGCCCTGAAAGGGATTGTGGGGCAGAGCAGGGCCATTCTGTCTCTTTTCAGAGACCTCTTGGAAGTGGCCAAGACCAAGTGTCCAGTTCTAATCCTGGGGAAAACCGGCACCGGTAAGGAGCTGGCGGCAAAAGCTATTCACCAGCTCAGTTCCAGAGGCAACGACGCGTTTGTAGAACTCAACTGCGCGTCTGTACCCAGCGAGCTGATAGAAAGCGAACTTTTCGGTTACGAGAGAGGTGCTTTCACAGGAGCGACCCGGGAGCGAAAGGGGGTTTTCGAACAGGCCAATCACGGGACTCTCTTCCTGGACGAGATAGGAGACATGAGCAGGAATTTGCAGACGAAGCTGCTGCGAGTTATTCAGGAGGGCAGATTTAGACGGTTAGGAGGAGAGAAGAGCATAGAAGTCGACGTCAGGATAATAGCCGCAAGCAACAAGGACCTTACACGGGAAGCTCGAAAAGGAAACTTCAGAGAAGATCTTCTATACCGCATAAACGTGTACCCGATTTCGCTAGCTCCGCTTGAGGAGAGACGAGAAGACATTCCGCTTCTGGCGGATCACTTCCTGAGGCAAACCGCGACCGATTTCGGCCTGCCCCGGAAATCGTTCTCCCCAGACGCCCTGGAATTACTCAAAGGTTCTAGTTTTCCGGGAAACATCAGAGAGCTGAAGAACATTGTCGAGCGAGTAGCTTTAAGGTCAGGGGACGAGTCCGTGATAGACGGTTTTCACCTGGTGCACGAGCTGGGAGGGTACCTCGCGTCAGCCGAAGCTTATCTTGATGAGGAGGAACTCGAGGAGTACAGGGAAGACTCAGATGATCAGCAGGTGCCTTTGATTTTCGAGGAAGAACTGGCACCTGAAGAGACCAGCCCACAAAGCGCGGGGTCACGGCTCACTTTGAGCGAAATGGAGCGCTCCCACATAGAGCGAATCTTGGGCAGCGTCCAGCACAACAAAACCAAGGCAGCCAAGATCCTTGGTATTCCCAGAAGCACTCTGATAGGCAAGATGAAGAAGCTGGGCATGATGTGATCACCTGTTTCCCTGACACCGCGGTGTATCGATCTCTCGTTGGCCGAAGTCGATACTGGCCCGAGAACTATTTCGGATACTTACAGAAAGGGGCTTGCCCGTCTGTGACGGGAAAAGGTACGAGATGTCTCCGCGCCGCATGTTCCAGTTATCTACATCCTATCGAGAGATTGTCAAGTTATGCAAGAGGGCCGGAATCTGAGGAGCTGTCATACATACGCTGACGCACAACTTCGCAAGTCATGAAAAGTTCAAGGGGCGCTAATCCCAGGCGCGTTCAATCATGCCCTGATGAGTCGAGAATCCAGGTCATCCAGAAGTATTCCTACTTTTCGAAAAGCAACAAGCAAGACGCCAGAAGAGCCCTCGGTTTCACCGAGAACGACGAAACAAACTTGAAACAAATGGCTAGTGCTGGGGAAGGAGGTGTTGACGGGACAGAGAGTGAAAAAAGCGGGAAACGGGATTCGAACCCGCGACATTCACCTTGGCAAGGTGACGCTCTAGCCAACTGAGCTATTCCCGCTTGTTTGCCTATTACCAATATAGATCTTAGCACCCACCTTTGTCAATGTTTTTTTTCACTCGAGCATGTGACCACGCCAAACAAAGCCCCCAACCTCAACGCCCGTCCATCTGATACAGCTTGAAAAAAATAGCGGCGCAGGGACTCGAACCCCGGACACGAGGATTATGATTCCTCTGCTCTAACCGAATGAGCTAAGACGCCATCTTTTCCTATTCTATAGCAAAAACCGCGGTCTTTGTCAAGTTAAAGATCGGCACTTTTCGGACGAAGTCGATTCCGTCGACATGTGGATGCCGTCGGAGATAACAACGTCTGCCGGAGGTAGACTGTTTGGAAAGAAGTTTGCTGAGATCCTCAGACAGGTGCTCGCAGGCGCAATCCTGCTGCTATCAGTACTGGAGATATCTTCAAGACCCAGGGGAGAAGCCAGATCAGCGTCTTCGGCAGAAACCGGACGAACCCAGGTGCGGCGGCGGTAACTCGGTTGGTGGTCAGCC
Organism: uncultured Ignavibacteria bacterium; assembly: GCA_964345305.1. Lineage (GTDB taxonomy): Bacteria > Zixibacteria > MSB-5A5 > MSB-5A5 > SM1-73 > SM23-73-3. The sequence goes on from CAYFQZ010000518.1 coordinate 16,492, forward strand.
GACAAACCTCACAGACCGTAACCTCAAGGAGTTGCCGGTGATCGCCACCCATCTGTCTTACCCACTAAGGCGCCGTCGGAGCATGCTCTGCCGGAAACCCTATGCCCCTTAAACAGTCGATGTACAGTGCCCTGTGGCAGCTGTATTCGGTCTCGGGATCGTAGTCCGCCCAGCCCCAGCGGAATTGATCGTAGTTGCCTATCATCTTGTAGTACTCCGCGCTCTTGGCGTGCGGAATCTGGTGGGGCAGGTGGACCGAGTCCTTTCCGTCCCAATAAGGCTGGTTGTCCCAAGCGATTCCCAAGCTGTCCTTCAGCCATTTAGCGTATCTGTCGAGCGACCAATACTTGTCGGCAAACTCGTAACATTGCCCTATCCCATGCCACTTTGCTTCTCCCTGGAGCTGTCCGTCACTTGATCTGCTGCAACCGAGAAGACTCAGCGCGGCGAGGGAAAGAAGTATTGCTGTGGCAGGGGCCAGATGATTTCTGCTGTATTGGGCAGCCGTCCTCATCGCTTCTCACTCCTTCCGGGCTTCGCCGACCTTTCAGCTGAGCTGCCATCCGGCAGGCACAGTGTGCCGCGTCTGCCAGCCCCACGACGCCTTGGCAAAGAAAGGTCTTTGATTCTAGCTGATCTCTTGTTGCTGTATCGAAGTCCGCACTTGCATTCTAGCGAGAGGATGGTATTTTGTCAAGAAGAATTGTGACGGGCCGGGCGCAATGCTCATCTCGAAAACCTGTCCCGGGCGCCATGGATGGGGGAAAGGGAGAAGCTGACTTTGACGTGCATTGCGAGACCAGGCGGCGGATAGATGACTACTGGCTGAAGCCCCGGCCCGGCGAGGTTGGCGCAGTTGCCGGCATCAAGAAATCCCCGACGGGATCAGGTGCGATCCTCTCAGATGGTCACCTCCTGACCCGGATCCGGTACCAGCACGTCTCTGACTCCCAGGTCCCGAATGGCCTCCGCCAGGGCTTGGGACTGCGTCTCCTCCCCGTGTACTACGAAGACCCCTTTGAGTGAGTCTTTGGCGTGCTGCACATACTCCAAGAGTTCGTCCCTGTCTGCATGAGCGGAGAATTCGTTGAAGATTTCCACCCTTGCTTTCAGGCGATATTCTTCTCCGAAAATCCTGACTTTCTCTTGTTTTTCGACGATCCTTCGTCCCAAGGTGTGCCTGGCCATAAAGCCCACCACCATTACGGTGTTCTTCGGACCTTCGATGTTGTTCTTCAAATGATGCAGAATCCTTCCGCTTTCGCACATGCCGGAGGCGGAAATAATAATACAGGGTTCGTCCAGCTTATTCAGCTGTTTCGACTTCTCCACGTCCCGGATGTAGGTGACGCTTCCCAGTCCGAAGGGATTCTCATTTCGGGCGATCATCCGGTTGGTTTCCCTGTCAAAGCACTCCGGGTGGAGACGGAAGATTTCGGTCACGTTCACGGCCAATGGACTGTCGACGAAAATCTTTATCTGAGGGATCCGCTTTTGGATCTGAAGCCTGTTGAGACAGTAAACCAGCTCCTGCGTGCGTCCCAGAGAGAAGGCCGGTATGATCATCTTGCCTCCGGAGTCGACCGTCTCCTTCACCACTCGTGACAACCGGCTTTCGGTTCCTCCCATCTCCTCGTGCAGCCGGTTCCCGTAGGTGCTCTCGATGATCATGAAGTCTGTATCCTCAACCAAGCTTGGGTTTCGCAGGATGGGCAAGTTTCTTCGGCCCAGATCCACGATGTAGGCCAGCCGCAAGCTCTTCCCATTTTCCCTGATATCGAATACGGGAAGTGAAGAACCCAGGATGTGTCCGGCGTCGTGGAAGGTGAGCTTAATGTCGGCCGAGACGTAGAATCCTTTTCCATAGCCGATGCCTCGAAAAAGGGAGAGTGTTCTTTCCACATCGTCGAAGTCGTAGAGGGGCTCGACTGGAGGAAGACCCCGCCTCTCGTTTTTCTTATTTAGATATTCGGCGTCCTTGTCCTGGATGTGGGCGCTGTCGTTGAGCATGGCCAGGCAGAGGTCGCGCGTGGCAAAGGTGGAGTAGATGCTGTTTCGGTATCCCTTCTTCACCAGGCCTGGCAGATTTCCCGAATGATCGATGTGGGCGTGCGAGAGCACCACCCGCTCGATATCCCTCGGCTCAAAGGGAAAATTGCGGTTCCGCCGGTTTGACTCCTCCCTTCTTCCTTGAAAGAGGCCGCAGTCCACCAGGATTCTGTTGCCACCAGATTCGATAATGTGCATCGAGCCGGTGACCGATTTCACGCCACCCATAAACTTGAGTCTCACATCTCCTCCCTTGTCACAACAGGCGAAAGTACGAGGTCAAACTGTCATTAGTCAAGGAAAAACTCGGCAGCCAGCTGACCCGACTCAAACTCGTCTTTCCAAGGCATCGGCTATCTCAGGTCTTTCTTGAAGTCTCGACCGGCGAGTTCTGCCTTTCCTTTTTCCTGTTCACGGTAAGTTCGGGTTAGAGGAGATAGGTGGGGTGGGGGAGGGGTCGCTAGTTCATTCTCAGCCTCTCAATGGTCTGCCTGATCTTGTCAGCCTGGGGGTCGTCGGGCCGCATTTTCAGGTATCTTTCGTAAGCTGACGCTGCATCCTGCTTTCTTCCCAGAGACTCATATATCTGTCCCAATTGCTGGTAGGCCAGTTCGAAATCGGGAGCTATCCGCAGAAGGAGATTTATCTCCCTGAGTGCCTCCTCTAAGTCTCCCAGCTGGCAGCAGGCGTGGGCCAATCCGTAGTGCGCCTCCGGGAAATCCTTATTTCCTGCGATAGCCCTCCTGTAGAATGAAGCGGCCTGGTCGAACTGGTCATACTGAGCACAGATTATGCCCAGGTTGCTGAATACCTGAGGATCGCTGACTCCCAGTCTCAGGGACCTGGTATAGTAGGCTCGCGCCTTTTCGAATTCCCCGATCTGTATGTATACGTCGCCAAGCCTGGCATAGGCGCTGCGGTGGTCCGGCTGCAACTGGAGGGTTCTCTTGAAGGCGGTCTCGGCGCCTTGAAGGTCCCCGGTTCTCAAACAATACATGCCAAGAGCCGAGTGTGCTTCGGGGAAATCGGGTGAGATTTGCAGCGCCCGACCTATGCTTTCATAAGCCGGCTCGAGTTTTCCTTGTTGTAGATAGAAGAATGCCTGGTTGACTACTTCGACCTCAGGCAGCTTCGTCTTTATCATGCCGTTCTCCCTGTCCACCTCATCCGGCCTGCCAATGTTGTCGAAGTACCCGGCCAGAATGAAGTGCCCGTTGCGGCTCTTCTTCTGATCAAGATCCAAGAGGTTTCTGAATCGAGCTACGGACATGTCTCCGCCAGCGTTAATAAGCACCCAGGGAAGGGTGAAGAGCAGGGCAACCGTGACCAGGCCGAGCTTCAGATATCCGTACCCCGGCCGCGCGGTCAACCTGCCAAAAAGATATAAGGCCAGGACGGTGTATCCCAGACCCACGCTGCCAAAAAGATCCCAGTCTCTGGGGGCGCCCAATCCCGGGTTGACGAGAAAGTTGAACAATGCCTGGCCCGCCGAGACGATCAGGAGGAACTGAAAGGTCCGGTCGCTTTTGGCCGGAACACTGGATTTGAAGATCAAGAGAACGAGGAGCAAGGCCAGGCCGATGGGAGAGACCAACAGCTGCTGATTTAGGAAGTCCAAGAGGTGCGATGGCGAAAACAAGGTATAGCCTGGCCCGCTGTAGCCTCCGTGGAGAGGCGGTACGATGTAACTGAATACGTACCAGTTGTACTTGTGGATGTAAATCGCCAATGCTGCGAACATGAGAACCAGGAAAAGTAGCAAGACCCACGTCTTAATTCTTCTGAGTGTTTTCACCAAACCCGTTCGTTGTCCGCTGAGAAACAGGAGGAAGGCGGCGGAGGGGAGAAGATACAGAGAGGAGAAGTGCAGTGGCAACAGCAGGATGAAGATTGCTCCGGGGATGAGGACCTTCGATTCTCCGCGAAGGCTCTTTAGACTATAGAAGAGGTAAACCAAAACGCCGGTATACAGCAAGGGGTAGTGTTCCGCATAGCCCAGAAAGAGCTGCGTGCTCCCCATCAGGGCCAGAACCAGGAAGACGAGAAGCCTTCCAGACCAGCTTTTCCCCAGAAGCATGGACAGCCTAAGGGCAAAGATTACAAACGCCGCACCGCTGAAGTAGCTGATCAGGGCGTATAGCGTCACCCCGTCCAGATGAAGGAACTTGTGAAGCAGATTGTAGGCAGCCAGATAAATCCAGATGGCCAGCGGCTGGCTCCAGTTTACTGAAAGGGAACCGGCGTCGAGGTTTTCCGTTATCTGAAAACCATCTCCCAGAAGGGGAATTCTGGTTCGCAGGAGATAAAACAGGGCCAGGGAGCCCAGCGCTATCGAAACGTACCCCAAATGCTTTGACCCTTGCATCAGGGAACGGAAAGCGGAAACCACTGTTCGAGTCAGGAAGTTTCGCAACCTGCGATTCAGCTCGGGGACGAAGACAAGAATTCCCAGACCGATCACCACGCTCCTTAGCCACAACGGATAATATGCCCAGTGGTTGATTCCCCACAGCCGTTCTTCAGGGAAAAACGAACTTATCCACAGCGCCAAGAGCAGAGACAGCATGAACACGCTGATTGCGGTTTGCCAACCTGGCGGTCTGTGTCCAGGTTCGCTTCCCCTGGTCGTAATTCGGCGGCTTCTCTTTGATTTCATGGCGAATACTTTGTCTTCTGTGGCTGATCCTCTGTATCACGTTACTGCTTTGATACAGCTGTCACCTGCTCGGCGCCGAGCGGTTCTCGGAAGAATCACTTGTCTCGAAACTCTCGGCGGCCCAGCAGAGTGTACTTCCGGGGCTTTAGCACAAAGCCGCAGGCAGTTATGCATGCGGGCTCAGGGAGCCAGCTTGAGGTGCGGCGAATCTTTATGAAAAGGATACTTTTCTCCTTTATAAGATAACATCGGAGCTTCCTTTTGTAAAGGCCAAATTTGACCTATCTTTCCAGAAGGCGCGAGCTCAGTCCACCGTCACATGGTGTACCCACTGCCCGGGACGGTGGAGTGAATGAACATGAATAACACGTAACCCAACGCCCCCAGGGCCAGTCCCAATACGGCAAGGATTTTGATCAATGAGGCTTTCGATTTCCCCCACGCCTTTTCGAGAGTAAAGCTGGCCACTCCCAAGGTTCCTATGATCAAGAACAGGCTCTTCATATAGAAGCCAGGGAAGAAGGTAAAAGCGCAAGCCGAGACGCCCAGGATTATGCTGAGCATCGAAAGAGCTAGATAAAGCGTCCTCTGCACCAGCACCGGGTTAGGGAGAAGCAAGACCAGAGAATACCCGCACACATCGCAAACGGTGTTCGCGTCGCTCAAAGGGCTTCTGCAGAAGGGACATGTCTGCATCCGGATCTCCGGGCCGTTGGCCTTGGCATGTGCAGGTAAGCCCGTGTTCGGAGTAGTTATTCGCTTGCTTTGTGCACTCGGTGCGTTTATATTATAGCAATTTGGATTTGGTTGTCAAATGGTATTTTCAATCGTGGGCCACATTAGAGAAAGTCTTGCAGCCGTGAAAACGTTAGACGACATCTTGAGCTCTGCCAAACGAATCGGCCCTAAAAAAATCGCGGTGGCCCAGGCCGAAGACACCGAAGTGCTCCAGGCCCTGGATCAGGCTGCCAGGGCGGGGATCATTCAGGCGATTCTGGTCGGCCGGCAGGAGAGCATTGAGAAGCTGGCCCGGAACAACGGGCTTGACATCAGCAGATTCGAAATTCAGGAAGAGGGGGATGGGTTGGTGGCCTCGTTGAGATGCTGCGATCTGGTCAACAAAGGAGAGGCAGATTTATTGATGAAGGGTCTGGTGGGGACGGCCGACTTCTTGAGGGCCATCCTTGACAAACAGAGGGGCCTGGGGACCGGAAACCTGCTGAGCCACGTGGCAGTCTTTCAGATCCCCGGCTATCCCAAGCTTCTGATGATCACCGACGCGGCCATAAACATCGCACCTTCGCTGGCCGAGAAAGTCCAGATAATCCAGAACGCCATCAACGTCGCGCACTCGCTGGGGATAGAGGAGCCCAACGTCGCCTGTATCGCCGCCGTGGAAAAGGTATATCCGGACAAGATGCCGGCCACCGCTGATTGTGCCGCTCTCTCCGTCATGGCAAGGCGCGGGCAAATAAAGGGAGCCGTCGTCGACGGTCCCTTTGGGCTGGACAATGCGGTCTCGGCAGAGTCGGCCAGAATCAAAGGCGTAAAGAGTCAGATGCCGGGGAAGGTGGATATACTTCTCTGTCCTAACATCGAGACCGGAAACGCGATCTACAAGACGCTGATGGAATTCGGTCAGGCCAGATGCGCGGCCATTGTCGTGGGGACGAAGGTGCCGGTCGTTCTGACGTCACGGGCAGATTCCGAGGAGACCAAATTCACTTCGATCGCTCTGGGCGTTGCCAGTTGCCGCAAATGATGCGATCTGTTGAACCAACTTGCTACAGGCTGCTGACACAATACGACGACTCATGCTTGTTCCGTCAGGAGGGTAACTTTTCTTCGACCAGGCGACACCAAAATGAGGAGGTAAGATGCCTTTCGAGAAGGTTGAAAAAATATGGATGAACGGAGAGTTGGTAAACTGGGATGATGCCAAAATCCACGTGCTCTCCCACGTGGTTCACTACGGCTCCAGCGTTTTTGAAGGGGCTCGCTGCTACAAGACCAAGAGTGGCCCGGCCATCTTCAGATTGAAAGCGCATACCAGACGGCTTTTTAACTCCGCCAAGATATACCGGATGGATATCCCTTATTCCGAGGAGGAGATAAACCGGGTCATCATCGATCTGATAAAGACAAACAAGCTGGACGAATGTTATATCCGCCCGGTGGTCTATCGAGGTTACGAACAGCTGGGAGTGGATCCCACAGGATGTCCGGTGGATGTGTGCATAGCCGTCTGGAGATGGGGAGCTTATCTCGGTCCCGGGGCTCTGGAAAACGGTGTGCCGGTCTGCGTCTCATCCTGGAATCGAATGGCTCCCAACACCATGCCGGATATGGCCAAAAGCGGGGCCAACTACATGAACGCCCAGCTGATAAAGCTGGAGGCAAAAGAGCACGGTTACGTGGAGGGAATTGCACTGGACGTTTTTGGATTCGTGAGCGAGGGCAGCGGCGAGAACGTCTTCATAGTGAGGGACGGAACCCTGATCACCCCGCCCTTCAGCGCATCCATTCTGCCCGGCATCACCAGGAACACGGTGATCATGCTGGCTCTGGATTTGGGAATAAAAGTGATCGAGGAGACCATCCCCCGCGAGGCTTTATACATCGCGGACGAGGTTTTCTTCACCGGAAGCGCCGCCGAGATTACCCCCATAAACTCTATCGACAAAGTGAAGATAGGAGACGGAAAGCGTGGTCCGGTCACCAAGAGGCTGCAGGATAGACTATTCGCCGTTGTCAAAGGAGAAATAGAAGATAAAAACAACTGGTTGACATACGTGAAGTGATTGATAATAGTGTAGCCAACGGACGGACCGAAATGTCTGATATTCTGAGGCCCGCAAACCGAAGTCCTTGTGGAACAAAGACGAGTGTATATCGGCGGGGTGATGGAGCATAGGTAGGGAACTCTCTGGGTGCGAGCAGAACATGGTCAAAGACAGAATAACCAGTTTTGATCAACTCATCTCTGTGGTCAGGAAGAAGGAGCGGAAGAAGCTGGCCATCGCTTCGGCAGAAGGCGAGGAGACAATCGAGGCGGTAAAACGGGCCACCGATGACGGCCTGATCTTCGGAGTGCTGATAGGCGACCGGCGCAGAATCGAGAAGCTGTGCGAGCAAAAGAACCTCCAACTGGATGAGGTGGAGATCATAGATGCCCCGGACCCGAATCTTAGTGCCAGTGCGGCGGTGGAGGCGATTCGGCAGGGCAGGGCGGAGCTTTTGATGAAAGGTAAGGTGAGCACCGGTGCCCTGCTCAAGGCGGTTCTGGACAAGGAAAGGGGGTTGCGCAAGGGTGCGTTCCTGAGCCACGTGGCAGTGGTGGAGGTTGAATCGTATCCCAAGCTGATGCTGGTGAGCGACGGAGGCATGAACATCCGGCCGGATATCAAACAGAAGGCCGCGATTCTAAAGAACGCGGTTGAGGTGGCAAAGAAGCTGGGAGTGGAGAAACCCAAAGTTGCCTGTCTGACCGCAGTGGAGCTGGTTAATCCGGAGATGCAGGAGACCGTGGATGCCGCCGGATTGGTGAAGATGGCGGAGAGGGGAGACATAGAAGACGTTACAGTTGACGGTCCCATAGCCTTCGACGCGGCCATCGATAGGGAGGCGGCCCGCATGAAAGGGATAGTCTCACCCGTAGCCGGAGACGTGGACATATTTCTGGTGCCGGACATAGCTGCAGGCAACATCTTCGTCAAATCTCTCATCTATCTGGCCGGTGCCAAGGTTGGTGGAGTGGTGGTGGGAGCGGGCGCGCCCATCGTTCTCCTTTCCCGCTCCGATTCGGCTCAAAGCAAGCTGTACTCTATGGCACTGGGTGCCATGATAAGCTGACCAGCGCGCGCCTCATCACGAATTTTGGTCTCTCCCTTGATGGTCGAGCCTCCGCGAACCGGCAGTCTTTGACCGTTGCTGGAGTCTTAAAGTCCAAATAACGCGCAACCAGA
>CAYFQZ010000519.1:0-11050 GCA_964345305.1 uncultured Ignavibacteria bacterium
TGTGACCCTGAAGATTTATGATCTTTTGGGAAGAGAGGTGAGAGAACTGGTAGCCAGGTTTCAGGAACCGAGTCGTTATAAAGTTCACTGGGACGGAAAGAACAATCAAAGAAAGGACGTAGCCAGCGGGATATACTTCTATCTCCTCAGGGCCGGGGAGAGGAAAGAAGCAAAGAAAATGCTTTTGATTAAGTAGGGGGCTTCACAAGGACGTATGCGATCAGGCTTTGGCTGCGAGAGCGATCCACCTGTCAGAAATCCGGCTGAATCTCTGAATCGGAGTTCGGCCTTTTGCTGCGATTTAAATCCCCTTGACAACCGAAGGTAATTTGGATATATACCCAATGTCGAGAAACACCCGCTTTTCAGCGTCCGGAGCATTTTGATGATAGGCAGCAACAATAATCTTCTCAGACCCGCCTACCTGGAAGTCGATCTGGATGTCGTAGCCCACAACACCCAAAGAATCAAAAGAAAATTAGGCCGGGGCGTTGAGATGCTGGCGGTGGTGAAGGCGGATGGTTACGGGCACGGCGCTTATCCGGTGTCACGCGTGGTAATGAAGAACGGAGCAGATTGCTTGGGGGTGGCCATTCTGGAGGAGGGGATTGAACTGAGAAAGAAGGGAATTAAAGCTCCCATCGTTAATCTCTATCCAGAGCCGCCTCAGCGGGCAGGCAAGATCGTTGAGTACGATCTGGAGCAGGTGGTCACCGACGAGAAACTGGTGAGAACTCTCTCCCGGCAAGCGAAAAGACAGAAGAAACGCTGTGCCGTTTACATCGAGATCGACACCGGGATGGGGCGCTACGGAGTGCCGCCGGAGCAAACCGTGGAGCTGGTCAGCAAGATAAAGAGGTTGCCCAATATCTACCTTAAAGGCATACTGTCGCAATTCTCTACCGCAGATCAGAAGAAAAAGGATTTCGCCTACAAGCAGTTGGGCATCTTCACCAGGACCCTGGATGAGCTTCAGGCTTCATATAATCATATCCCCGTCAAGTCAATTGCCAATTCCGGCGCAGTGCTGGACATCCCTGCCAGCTATTTCAATCACGTGAGGGTGGGATTTCTACTCTACGGGCTTTATCCATCGTCCGAGACCTCCGAGTCGGTGCGGGTGAAGCCGGCTATGAGTCTGAAAAGCAAAGTATTGTTCATAAAGGAAGTGCCCAAGGGGACCCCGATCAGCTACGGCAAGACTTACATCGCCAAGAGGAGAACCAAGATCGGTACCATTCCTCTGGGATATGCAGACGGCTACAGTCGGTCGATGTCCAACAAAGGGGAGGTGCTGATCCACGGCAAAAGGGCCAAAGTGGTGGGCAGGGTCTGCATGGATGCCTTCATGGTTGACGTTGGTCACATCCCGAATGTCAAAGTGGGCGATGAGGTGGTGCTGATGGGAAAACAGGGAAGGGACGAGATAACTGCTCACGATCTGGGCCGCTGGACCGGTACATTCGGATACGAGGTAATAAGCCGCATGGGAAGAAGACTGCCCACGGTTTACGTGCAGCGGTCGACAGGCGGCTAGTGATTCTTTTCTCATTTCGCCAACAAGTGTTCCTTGTGGCAATATTATGAACCTCTACCTCTTGATCCCCCACTCCAATTTGTGGAGAGGGGGGAACTCCAGTTCGGGCAGGTGTTAAACCCCTGCCCGAACAGCTTAAACACGGAGTGAGGTCAAAAAGACCAATGCGTCTGACCTATCACACAGTCGATCTTCAACTTAAGCATCCCTTCCGCATAGCCCGCTCTGTCACAGAGCTGAAGAAGAACGTCATCGTGCACATGGACGAGGGAATTGGCGAGGCCGCACCTTCTGAGTACTACGAAGAAGATGCGCAGACGGTCACAAAGTGCTTGGAGCAAGTGAAAGATCAAATTGGCGATGATCCCTTCCAGATGGAGTCCGTACTCTCCGGTTTGGACAAGAGAGTCGCAAAGAACTTCTCCGCCAAGGCCGCCATCGACATGGCGCTGTATGATCTGGTGGCAAAAAGATTGAATGTTCCTGTCTACCGACTTCTGGGTCTGGATGGACAAAGGCCTCTGATCACCTCATATACCATCGCCATCGATACTCCCGAAAAGATGAAGGAGAAGACCAAGGAAGCGGCAGACTTCCTGGTCTACAAGGTCAAGATGGGAGTGGGAAACGACATGGAGATGGTGAAGGCGGTCAGGGAGGTCACCGATGCGAAAATCAGGGTGGACGCCAATGCCGGCTGGACTCTGGACGAGGCTCTAAAGAAGATTGAAGAACTCAAAGTACTCGACATTGAGTTCGTGGAACAGCCCATTGATCCGGCAGACAAAGCCGGCTTGAAGAGAATCAAGGAGAGCGCGGAAATCCCGATCATTATTGATGAACAGTTGATGACTTCAAAAGATATCCCGGGTGTGGTGGGCCTGTGTGACGGGATAAACATAAAGCTGGCCAAGTGCGGCGGAATTCGGGAAGCTCTGAGGATGATTCACGTGGCCAGGGCTCACGGATTGAAGGTGATGCTGGGCTGCATGGTCGAAAGCTCGGTGGGGATTACCGCGGCCGCTCATCTGGGTCCCCTGGTCGACTTCCTTGACCTGGACGGGAATCTGCTGCTTACCAATGATCCATATGAGGGGGTCAAACTGGAAAAAGGGAAACTCCACCTTTCGCAATTGCCGGGATTGGGCGTGGTTGCAACGGCCGGATAAGAGTTCGCTTGCCCGGCAATCACATTTACGCTTGAAGAAAGCCTGAACCTGCCGCACGGGGGAAACTTGAGAAGTCCACAAGTCAAGATTTTGCTCTCCGTCTTTCTTTTCCTTAGCTTCTTCTACGGAACAAACACCTGGGCGGAAGAAGAGCCCCTTCCAAAGATCTCGGTGGTCTATCCCAGGCCAGGCGCGAGGATCGGCGCCTCCGATTCCACCTTTATATTCGGATCAGTCACGCCGGAATCTCGACTGGCTATAAACGGACATAGGGTCAGGGTGCATCCCAACGGGGCGTTCCTGGCGTTCTTGCCTCTTACTCCCGGCGATTTCGTCTTCGAGCTTATAGCCGAGAACCGCTCCGGTCAGTCATCCGAGGAACTCTTGGTGAAGGTGCCCGAAGGCATCTCTCCGATTCCCGAGGACAGTTTTTGTATCGCCAGGGGCAGTGTCCGGCCTCGGGAGGATCTGGTTCTTTCCTCCGGGGACGTTTTGGAGACCAGCTTTCGCGGAACCCCGGGATGTCAGGCGAGTTTCTCCATCGAAGGTCTGGCCGCGGATGTGCCCATGGTGGAGGCTTACCTGAGGATTCCATTCTACGAAAAGACCGACCCCTGGGGAGAAAACAAACCGGGGTTATCCTGGACCAGAGGATTCTACTCAGGCTCTTACATAGTCAGAGACAACGACAAAATCGAAAGTGCGAAAGTCTCTTTCAGGCTGATGAAGAAGGTGGGTGACGATAGCGTCTACGTGGCCGAGACATCCCCCGGCCAGGTCACCATAAACGAAGATTCGATTCCGCAGGTGGTGGAGTTTATTGGCTCCACGGTGGTTGCCCGGTCGGGTCCGAAGTTGGGATATACGCTGCTTTACCAACCACCCGGCATAAGGGCGGTGGCCACCGGAAAAAGGGGCGAGTGGGTGAGGTTGGGGTTGACCTACGGAGAGAACGCCTGGGTGCACCAGGACAGCATAAGGTACATGCCTCCGGGAACGCCAGTCCCGAAAAGCGTGGTCACAACCATCCGAACCGAAAGGCTGGATAATTCGACGCGCGTCGTTCTGCTGCTTTCCAGATGGCCAGGAAGATTCGGGAAATTACCATTCCGTGTAGAACAACAGATCGATCCTCCGGCGCTCATTTTGACCGTCTATGGTCTGATCTCCAATACGGACTGGATAAGATACGACGCAGAGGACGAACTGATAAGAGAGATAGCCTGGGAGCAGTCCAAGGAGGACGTTTATCAGCTGAAGATATCCCTTAATCAGAGCCAGCAGTGGGGATATGACGCCTTCTACGAGGAAGACAACCTGGTTCTGGAGGTGAACCACCAACCCGAGAAAAAGCGGGGGCTGGAGGGATTGAGAATCTGTCTGGACCCCGGGCATTCTCCGGATCCGGGTGCGGTGGGACCCACGGGGCTGGAGGAAAAGGTGGTGAATCTAAAGATTGCCACGAAGCTAAAGAAGATACTGGAGAGAAACGGGGCCGAGGTGGTGATGACCAGAGAGGGTACGGAGGGTCTCTCTATTTACGAACGACCGAAGGTAGCCGTCCAGAGGCGCTGTGATCTGTTGATCAGCATCCACAACAACGCGCTTCCGGATGGGGTCAATCCTTTCTACAACAATGGAACCAGTACTTACTACTACCATCCTCAGGCGCTCGCCTTAGCGAGGGAGATTCACTCCGAGCTTCTGAAGAGACTGAAGATCCCGGATTTTGGCATCTATTACGGAAATCTGGCACTTACCAGACCCAGCCAGCTTCCATCCGTTTTGGTCGAATGTGCGTTCATGATGATCCCGGAACAGGAGGAGCTTCTGAAGACCGAGAAGTTCCAGAAGAAGTGTGCAGAGGGCATTTACCGGGGGATTCGCAAGTTCGCAGAAAAGACATACAAGTAGTGCGACATCAGCCTTCTCCGGTCCAGTCAAAACGAGAGAGACTTCCACGTTGCCATATACCCGCCTTTATGGTAACTGACGTGGGTTCTGAATCTGCGCACAGGGTCCCAAGACATTACATTTCGGTTGACAAGTGGAATGGTATGGGTTATATTAAAGTTGAATTAATCTATCAGGCCAGGAGTCGATTAGTTTGTCGTCTAAGGAGGATGGGATGTGCTCCCTGAAACGTGTGTGGCTGGCTTTCGTTCCGCTTTTGTCTCTTCTCGGAGGGCACTTTGTGACGTCGGCCGAACCGATGTCCCACGACCTGGTGATCGAGCGGTTTCCGGCAGAGGTGCGGTCATCGTGGGATTATCGACGTACATTTTACGTTGAAATCCACGATACCGTTCACGGCGGCGTTAGCCAGATGGTGTGGGTGGATAGCCTCCACGCAGTATTCGTGGAGATGGACACAGTGCGCGGCTGGGAATGCTTTAAGTACCACTCAAAGCTGTTCAGTGGCGGAGACGTTTTCTTTAACACGCAGTGGTATGCCCAGCCGGAAACGGCCTTCCTCGAGGTCGCCTACTTCTACCCAACTCATGCCGGTCCACCCTGGAAGAGTCCAAGTGAAGTCAGGTTCGAGTTTGGAGACAGAAGTTTCGAGAGCATAGACCAGTTCAGAATGTACCTCTACCAGCTCAGGATTTCCGGCTTTTCGAGGACATCGCCCGAGACCACCTTTTGGAAGCCTCCCAAGAAGCTGTTCGTTTTCCCTATGAGGGTGGGGATGTTGTGGGTTTCGATGGGAGAACCGTGGAAGGAGGAGAGAGAAGTGGCGGAGGAGGAGAAGATACGGGTTCCGGGCGGAGACTTCCATACCTTGCGAATCGAGATGAGACCGGATATCAGCGGTGTCAACTTGAAGCTTTACGAATGGCTTTCGGAAGAGGGGGTGATCAAAGACAGTGCCCATTTCGGTCCCTCTCCGATATCTGATGAGTTCGGGCAAGTGTACGGGTATATGGTGGGTTACGATAGGTACGAACTGGTGGGGCCGGCGAAAACTGTGGTCGCGGATACGGATTTCGAGGACCGAGGCCCCTCCTGCTTCTCGCTCGATCAGAACTATCCCAATCCCTTCAATCGAAGTACGGTGATTCGCTTCTCAGTCTCCGTGGCTAATCCCACCGAGACTTCTCTCAAAGTCTACAATATCCTCGGGCAGGAGGTTAGGAATCTGGTCCACGCGCAGAAGCTCACGGGAACTTACGAAATACTGTGGGATGCGTGCGACAGCCGGGGAAACCAGGTGGCCAGCGGTGTTTATTTCTACAGATTGAAGGTAGGCCAGTATACGAAATGCAGGAGGATGCTGTTTCTGGAATGAAGAACTCTTCTTGATGGACTACTTTTCCGTCCGAGGCAAGCTCGGATGCTGCGCTTCTTAGAACTCTGCTCATCAAAAGGCGAAGTATGGGGCTTCGACCGCCGTCGCGGGAACGACTCGGCTCAGCAACGGGCCAATGACTCCCCAGTCCATCGCGCCACTATTTGAATACGGCCTTGTCGAAATCCCACCAATCCAGCTCGATCTCGTCTCCGTCTTTTGTCGTCACGTATATTCCCTTGTTCTCGTCGTTTACATCGTTGGACCCGGAAACATTGAAGCTGTTTCCGTTCTTCAAGGTGACCGTAACTGAGCTGGAGGATCTCTTCTCGATCTCGGCGATCTGCGAAAACTCGATATCGATTTCCAGGTCTCTATATTCGCCGTCCAGCCGCTCCCAGGTCTGGGTTTCGTCGTCGTCCCACCGGATATAGCCCTCGTAGCTGTCGCCATCTTCATCATAAACCACCCCATAGAGTGGCCCCGGCTCCTTGAATTCGTGATAGCGCACAAGATGCTCCTCGCCACCTTCCAGAAACTCCAGCCGATCGAAATCGTCCCATTTCACGGTGACTCGTCCAAACAGCGGGTCGAGAATCACTATGCCTCGATTGCCGCTGTTTACGTCATTGGTTCCGGACAGCCTCATCTTATCACCGTTTCTGAGGTGTACCCAGGCGGAGCTGGACGATCTTCGCTCTATGGCCTTTATCTTTCCTAAGGGAATCTTGCGGTTGCGATGCCTCTCCTCTCCGTCCAGGATGTCGGAATAGAAAATCTCGTCCACGTCCCAGCAGACGAAGCCCTTGAACGTGTCGCCTCGTCTCGTCTCCAGCTCTCCGTAGAGCCGGGTCTCGGGCTCGCTTACCTCACTCGGATCGCATTCGCTGAACTCCACCATATCCAGGTCGTCCCAGTCCAGTTCGACCTCGCCCTCCCGCGGGTCATAAATCACAATCTGCCTTACTCCCGAGCCGACGTCCGTCCCGGACCCGTAGAAGGTTATCTTTTCATCGTTTTTGAGTTTCAATACCGCCCTGTTCCTGGATCGCCTTTCCAAAGACTTCAGGTAGCCGAACTGAATGCCCGAGCTGGCGTGGATTTCCGAACCCTCCTCATCCCAGGTTATCTTCAGACCAAGGATGTTGATGCGCTTTTCGCGGCGTCGTCCTTCCCTGTGGATACCATCGCGTTTCTTGGTGGCGTCAAGAATGTCGTCCCAGAATCCCTCATTCTTATCCCAGCGAATTGGCCCCTCAAACGCCTCTCCATCTCTTGTGTAAACCACGCCGCAGATCCTTCCGGCCTGAGCAAACAGGTCAGAACCGGCGAGAAAAGGTAGGATCAAGACCACGCAAATTGCAGACAAGAGAATTCTTCTCATCTCACTCCTCCTCCAGAAATGACGTTTGTTTTGTGCAAGCGTCGCAGACGAGCGCCTCTCTGCGACGTTTTCAGAGATCTAACCTGACGATTTTGTGGCCTACTTCTCCAAAATCCGACCTCGCCCTTTTCAGTTTTGCTACGTATCATGGTGGCCGGAAGTTTCCATTTTGTCATCCAGTAGGGAGATCCACAGCGGCGTCTGAGGGCTTGCTGACAGCGGGCAAAACAAAAATGTCTTGCGCTGACGAAAACTTTTAGTATACTAATTATGGAGCCTCGACTTCGAGGGCGATTTGAACATTTGAATTCGGGATATTGAATAGTGCCAGTTAAGAAGACTAAGGAAAGCAGGCTAAAGGATTTCGTCAAGAACCGTTACGGGCAGATAGCCAAGAAGAGCGCAGCTTGTTGCAGTTGCAGCGGCATCAGCGTGACGCAGCAGGCCAAGGCCATAGGTTACTCCCTGGAAGAGATGAAAAAGATTCCTCAGTCCTCCATAATGGGTCTGGGATGCGGGAATCCAACAGCTCTGGCCGGCCTGAAGAGGGGAGAAACGGTTTTGGATCTGGGCTCGGGTGGAGGAATCGACGTTTTCCTGGCAGCCAACAGGGTTGGTGAGGAGGGGTGGGTCATCGGTGTAGACATGACTCCTGAGATGTTAAGAAAAGCCAGGTCCAATGCCAGAAAAGCCGGCTACAGAAACGTGGAGTTTCGCCTGGGCGAAATTGAGAACCTCCCCGTGGAAGATGAGTCGACGGATGTGGTGATCAGCAATTGTGTGATAAACCTCTCACCGGACAAGGAGAGGGTCTTCTCCGAAGCTTGGAGGGTACTGCGGCCGGGAGGCAGGCTGGTCATCTCTGATATTGTGACGGACAGAGAGCTACCGGACGATATACGCAAATCATTTTCGGCGTGGGCCGAGTGCATTGGCGGCGCGCTGACCAGAAAGGAGTACATGAGAGCCATCAAGAGCGCGGGGTTCACCAGAATCAGGATTCTGGATGAGAAGGTCTTCCTGGAGGAGGGGTTAAGCGAAAGGATAAAAGGGAGGATAATCAGTATCAAAGTGGAGGCCAGAAAGGTAAACAAGCACAGACCTTAGTTTCCCACCCTGCAAAACCGCAATTGTGACCAGATCAATCTTCCGGAGAGGTGGCCGAGCTGGCTGAAGGCAGCTGCCTGCTAAGCAGTTGTAGGGCTTATAACTCTACCCCGGGTTCGAATCCCGGCCTCTCCGCTTGATTCATAGTGAATATGTTTTATGTTTATGTGCTTAGAATTGCGAGTACGGGGCATTATTACATTGGACAAACACAGGATTTAACTAAACGTTTGGAAAAACACAAAAGGGGTGAAACTAAATCGATGAAAAATCGAGGGGAGTTTGAATTAGTTCACGCAGAAAGATACTCATCTCGATCTGATGCCATGAAGAGGGAGAAAGAGATAAAAAGTTACAAGGGCGGTCAGGCTTTTAGGCGATTAATAAAGAATCGGGGCAAGTTGGCTGAAGTCCCGTCCCGCCGTGGCGGGAGATAAGCAGTTGTAGGGCTTATAACTCTCGGTTTGTGTCGGTGAAACTAGGCCCCGGCGTGGTGACGCTTGGCTTCCGCACTTACTGACGTTGAAGGATCTGAGATCCCGCCATCGGCGGGATGCCCCGGGTTCCCTTCGACTCGCCCTGCGGGCTCTCTCAGGACTTGAAGGCGAATCCCGGCCTCTCCGCCATGTACCGTGCGGTTCATGGCTCCGCTTTTTTCTGCACTCTATGTACTGTGTCTACATTCTTCGAATAAAGACAAGCGGAAAATACTACATAGGGCAAACTCAAGATTTGGCTAAGCGCCTGAAGAAGCACTCCCGCGGTGAGACTAAATCGATGAAGAACCGCGGTGAGTTTGAGGTGGTTTATGTCGAAGCGTGCTCGTCTCGAGCAGAGGCAATGAGAAGAGAAAAGGAGATAAAGAGATATAAAGGTGGCGTGGCATTCAAGAAGTTGTTGTCTGAATTCGACAAACGAAAAGTCACGATTGCCGAGTTGGCTGAAGTCCCGTCTCGCCGATGGCGGGATACCCCGGGTTCCCTTCGGCTCGCTCAGGATCTAAGGACGAATCCCGGCGTCTCCGCCCTGCACCGCAAGGTTCACGGCCCCGCTCTCTTATACACGCCACGTATCATGTCCTCACTTCAGATGAACAAAAGTGGGTGGTGTTACGTAGGATAAACTCAGGATCTGGCCAAGCGACCCCAGAGACATTCGTGCGGTGAAGCCAGATCGATGAAAAATGGCAGGGAGTGTCAAGGTGGTTTGCGCTGAACGGTGCTCTTCTCGTGCCGAATCCGTGCACAGGTCATTTGTCCCGGAAATGTACCTCATCGTAGCACTCGCCTACTGGCAACATTCGCGTCCTTACTGACATCGTTCTCCGACAGGAAAGGAGAAATCAATGTTTCGTCTTCCGATTGCTACTCTGGTTCTTATGACGGGAATCGTTCAGAGTGCCGCCGGGATGGAGATCCACGACGCTGTAACATCGGGCGACATCTCAGCAGTGAGGTTGGTGTTGGATGCTCATCCCCGTCTCATCAACGGTATCAATCAAGACCACGAGACGCCATTGCTCTTGGCGGCCAAGCACGGGCATCTGGAGATCGCCAGGGATCTACTTGACCGCGGCGCCGACTACACAATCGGTGACGCGGACAGCAGCCAGCCGATCCATCTGGCAGCAGTGGGGGGTCATACGGAGATCATCGATCTGCTGATTGCCAGGGGCGACAACGTGAACGCTCTCGACAACAATGGCACCACCCCTCTGCTGTTTGCCATATCCTTTAGGCAGCCCGAAATGGCTGGCTGGCTCATAGACAACGGTGCAGACATCTTCGTGGCTAATAACCGCGGCCTGACACCCCTGCATTATGCTGCGGCCCGACAACAGTATGACATGATTGATCGATTAATCGAACTTGGCTCTGATATTAATGCGCAGACGAGGAGCGATAATACCCCTTTGCACTATGCGGCAATGATGGGAGATGTAACGCTCGCTGGGAAGCTTATCGAAAGTGGAGCCGAATTGGAGATTGGCGATGACCACCAGAGGACACCACTGCTACTGACGGCCAGAGAGTCTGGAAGTGCCGAGATGGCGCGCCTCTTGGTCCTTCAAGGTGCCGATATTAACGCTCAGGACATCTTCGGTGATACTCCTTTAATGCTTGCCGCCTGGAGAGGGTTTGAGTCGATGGTAGACTTTCTCCTCCAGCGCGGCGCTGAACTCCCTCCCTCTGCAGACGATCAGACCGAACTTATCGGTTACGCCGCGACGAATGGGCTTACCACGCTGTTTGCCACTCTTGTTGACGCTGGTGGAGATGTTGATCTTCCATCGGTAACCGGCGGATCGCTCTTGCACGACGCTGCTGCCGGGGGCTCCGATAGCATTGTGGCTATGCTGATCCGGCACGGCAAGGGGATCAACGATAGGGACCGATACGGTCGAACGCCGCTCCACTATGCTGCTGAGCGAGGCCGCGTTAAGGCAGCATTCACGTTGATTTCCCGAGAAGCTGAGATTGACGCTCGCAGCCTGTCCGGCTACACACCATTCAACGTAGCCGTTGCATATGGCCGTGACAGTGTAGCCGAGCTCCTCCAACAGC
>CAYFQZ010000520.1:0-6670 GCA_964345305.1 uncultured Ignavibacteria bacterium
TGAGTGGGTTCACTACCCGGCGCGAGAATGCTCCATTGACACCAGCAATGCTTTAGCCAGTAGGTTCCACACCATAACGTGCCGTGGACAGGTTGCCGACACTTCTTCGTCTCGCTGCAAGTACCTGTGGGTGAAGGGGTGGGCGCCGCCGGATGATCCCATCGACCCCTACGCGGGTGGATACCGGCGCCTCTTGAGATTCCGCGTGGATGCAGGATGTATTTCGGACACCATCATCTTTAGGTCCACGACATTCGATCTGGCTTTCGCCGGCCTGTATGACCCAAACCACAACGAGATCCCGGTCAGGTACCTGTGGGGCCAGGTGCAAATGGCGTTTGGCGTTGCCGGAGACGCCAACGGGAACGGCCTGGTTGAAATCGGCGATGTTATCTACATCAACGACTACCTTTATCGCTACGGTCCTGCGCCCTGCATCCCGGAATCCGGAGATGCAAACGGAAGCTGTGTGATAGAACTGGGCGACATCGTTCACCTGATAGAATACCTTTACCGAGGCGGCCCGCCGCCCTTGCCGGGCTGCTGGCATGGAGAGTAGTCGCCGTCAGGCCCGGTGGAGAAACCACCAAGGCGTCTTGGGCCAACCCGAATCTACAGGCAGATTCATTCCGCCACCGTCTCCCTTTAACCGACTAAAGGCAAGACATCGCGGCAAACAGTTGGCTTTCGATTCTACCGAATCTCCGCAATCAGACCGAAGAAATCAGAAAGCGTTTTGAGCAGCGGATTATCTTGACACAGCCCTAATAACGCCCTATATTTGCTGTGTTCCAAGCCAGTTCGCGAAAGTTATCTCATCGGGACGAACCCCTTGGCAATCAGACCCATCCAGGAGGAAGAATGAAGAAGCTAATTCTGTGTGTATCACTTGCCTCTCTGTCTTTTACTTCATCGACAAGCGCTCTCGGCTATATCGGAAAGTCGATCCGCATTATGGGAATGGGAGACCATCTGGCGGGAATAGTAAAGGACCAGGATACCGACATATATCGAAACCCCGCCCATCTGTCCTTTTTGGAGGAATCCAGAATATTCGGCCAGTATAACCTGTATGATCACACCGAGTTGAGGATCGCCCGGAGCTTTACCAACAAGAAAGCCGGTCTGCTCGGTTTCGTCCTCCACACGTCCAGCTATGGAAACCTGGCTTTGGTGGGCGAGTTGAAACCGTCCACCACCGAGAAGAAATCAAGCAGCGCAGACCAGGAGCAGTCCATCGATTATTATGTAGTCGGCTCCTCGTCCAGTAATTACTTTGACAAGAAATCCATCCAGGGTTTCAAGGCAGTATACGGTTTCACGGCTTCTTCTACCATTCGAATGGGGGCGGACTTCACATATCTGAAGAATTATGACCGCCGCGAATCGGAGACCGGGTGGACCTACAGCCAGCGAGCCATTGATTCGGACGAGTTGAGGTACTACAGAGAGTATGAACTCATCCAGAATTCTGACGATTCCCCGGATGCACAGCGAGCCAGCCTGGGCGCTGTAATCACCGCCTGGCCTGAGGCGACTCTCGATCTCACCCTCTACTACGAAAATCTCAGCTACACCAGAACTGCCTCCTCAACAGGAGAATCCTATAAGGAGGATCTGAGGACGGACACGATCACGACGGCCTACCTATTCTGGGATGATGCTTCCGGCCCCACGGAGAACCGGGCAATAGGCCTGGACGCCAACCTGAAGTACCGGTTTCCGCAAAAAACGTGTTTGGCCCTGCTTCTGGGAGTATGGTACGGGGAGAGGGAGTCGTCCTGGTCGCAGGTCAGAAGAGATACCTCTTATTCATCTCACTACGTCAACAGATTGAGCACGGCCAATGCGTCCAATGTCGATGAAGGCAGGGCATTTTCGGTCAGTATGGGAGTGGGGGTGGAAAAGGACTTTTCCCGCTCGATCAAAGTGGGTGCGGCGTGCAGAGGGCATTGGGATCAAGAGACACTGGATGAACGCAGCTTCACCAGTTTCTCGAACATCTTGACCGACGCTGATTCGGTCATCTACCGCTCGCGTACTTCCAAGGAAAGCGTACTGGACAAAACTGCCAACTCCTACCAGTTGATCTTTCCTGTCGGTGCGGAAATTACTCTCCACAAAACCATAACAGCCAGATTTGGCGGAGCTTTTGGTGTAAGAAGGGACGAGACCGAAAGCGGATACTCCACCTCCTCGTATGATCAATACTATCAAGGCATCAGGCTGTCGTACGACGAGCGAATCTTCATGGACGCTTACATCGAGGATGAGATAGACCGTCTGGGCAGCTGGATGGTGAAGGTGGAATACAGGTTCTGATCACTACTCGTTGGAAGACTTGCTATCTCTTCTGTGTTCCCCGTATACTCTCTCATCCCTGCCGGGAAAAGTCAAATCGCGCAAAGTGAGATGGTAAATAAGAATCCACAGAGAGAGACCGATGATTGTGGTCGGAATGCAAAAGTCGTGGCCCTTTATACCGACATCGGGAGAGGGCATCCGAGTTACCTAGACAGCCTCCTCTCGGTGCTCAGGCAAAGCTACCCGGATTTGGTCTGCCGTACGGTCTTCCAGGAGAGCAAAGGTCTCTCTCTTCTGGCCTGGACATCCGTAGCCTGGCTTTACCGTATCAGCGGAAAGGGGGGTATTCATACCAGGTTCTACAACTTCATTCGCCGAAGATCACAAGAAGGCTCGAAAGATTCGGTTGCTGCAAAGATTCTGGGGCGCGACATGAGACGCGCGTTCGATGAGTTCGGTGGGATCTGCCTGGTGGCGCATCCGCTCGTGGCCAGGGCCTTAGCCGACGTCTGTCGGGTGTGGTACGTGCACGGAGAGATTGCCGCCCCGGTAGAGTGCGCGATCAGACGGGTGGAGAAGATATTGGTTCCTCTTGATGAGACAAGACAGAAGTTGATCGCTTACGGCGCAGAAGAAGAATCGGTGCAGGTCTGTGGCTTGATGATCGAGCCATCCCTGGTGCAAGGCGCGGAGAAGGCATACCGGGAGAGGCTCGAAAGGATCAAATCAGAGCAGCCTCTGACCATCGGCTTCTTCACCTCCGGGGCCTATCCCAGGGAGCATATGGAAAAGATCATACTGGGCGCCGAGTCGGTCGTCCGACAGCAGATGAGGGCCATCATCTTCTGCGGAACCAGGACAGATAAGTTTGAGTGGGTGAAGAATCGGCTGAAAGGCCTGAGAGCCAAGATCGTCGTAGACAAGGGACGGAATTCCCCTGACAATGACGACTTCGATCTGATGCTGGTGACCAGAAAAACCAGGCAAGAGGACACCCAAAGGGCGGTTGAACTTATCCCCCGTTTGGATGCTTTCGTGGCCGCCTGCCATGAGAGGACCAACTACGCCGTCGGTTTGGGCTTACCCATGTTTGTTCTCTTCCCCCTGATCGGGACCTTCGCCTCCCAGAATTTCGAATTCGCACAGAGGCAGAGGGTGATCTATCCTTTGGATTCAGTCGAAAGGGCCAAGAAGCTGGGGGCAATCTTGATTGAACTCAGAGAGGGCGGTCGATTGTTGGAGATGGCGGAAGATGGGTTTGGAGTACACAGCACAAGTGGCACAGATGCAGCAGTATCCGATTTTGCCAAGAAATCCGGTTCTTCGGAGTGAGCATTTGCGCTTATCCGTCCGAGTCGCAGAAACAGCCCGGAAGATATCGACACTGTGTCTGGTCATCGTATGACAGGAAGAAATGATAAGATCACCCTGTCCGAAAACGGACAGGGTGATCTTTCCGCTCAAGGAACCTGGCCTCTAATTGCAGGGGCAGAAAGGCGGAGGGATGCAGAAGTTCACCTCCTGGCCGTTTTCTCCGTCCCAATAGCGGTTGAAATGCTGGCAGCCATCGGTCACGCAATATGTCCCGGTGGAGTCCGGAGGGATGTTTATGTAATAGGTGCTGTCAGGTCTGACGTACCCCTCATAGCTTGCTCCACCTTTGAATGCCCAGACAGATTTGGTGGGCTGAACTGATCCGTAAAAGGCAGGACCTCCAGGACCCGCTTTTGACTCCTGATTCCAGGGGAAAGAGAGCAATATTGCTGCCAGAGCTAACACCGCGATCCCCAGAACAAGATACTTCTTCATGACAAGGCCTCCTTC
Organism: uncultured Ignavibacteria bacterium; assembly: GCA_964345305.1. Taxonomy (GTDB): domain Bacteria; phylum Zixibacteria; class MSB-5A5; order MSB-5A5; family SM1-73; genus SM23-73-3. Next base: position 4,129 of record CAYFQZ010000520.1, read on the forward strand.
TTCAGTAAGTTAATTTTCAAAGTGCGCCGCACTGCGCACTAGTCGCAGTTGCAGTTGTACCACGGAGGGTCAGGAATACAGAAATCGATCCGCACCGGAGAACCGCTATATGTCCCTCCTTTATTCTGGCAACCGTCGGTCAGGTGATAATCGCCAGGCAATATGGTGCGGGGAAAGGCGTACGTGTCGTTGGGGCCGGCTGTAGTTTGATAGCACCGGCCAATAGGCTGCATACAAGCCCACACGGTTTTTCCGGCCTTAGCCGCGCCGTAGAAAGAAGGCATGGCCGCCGACGGCTCCTGGTTCAAGCAAACGGAGAACGCCGCAGCCAAAGCGGCCACTAATATTCCAAGGACAAGATACTTTTTCATTACAGAATCTCCTCTTCAGTTGTTGAGAACATTAACTTTGTTTTCTGCTCTGCTGGTCTTGCAGGGCACAGATCCGCTGAGCGAATCTATCTTCTCGGTTTCCTTTCCACCAGTAATTCGGTTGTCGATTCTCTCCCGACTAATACCAGCAGATGCATTCAATAAGCGGCGGAAAGGGAACGCAGAAGTTGACTTCCTCAGGATTCCCCATATAAGTGGCCTCGCGCCACTGGCAACCGTCCTCCAGTCTGTATGTACCCTGCTCTATGTCGCCCGGAAACTGATAGGTACGGTTACCTTTGGCCCTTGTCTCGTAGCAGGGAGAAAAGTCTGGCAGCATGCAGGCAGTGACGGTCCTGCCTGCAACCGCTTTACCGTAAAACGATGGGCTCGGCGGGTCGGCAACCGATCTGGTCCCCAAAGACAGACAAAGCAGAACGGCGACGGCGGCAACAGTAACTCCAAATATAAAATACCTTTTCATGAGAGCACCTCCATATTATCAGCAAACGGGTTTTGGGGTTTGAGTCTTTCACCTGTGCTGGGGCGTCTTCACCCCGGTTTGAAATAGAACATACTCACCCTCCTTCCCTGAAGTAAGGTTAGACTCGCACCTCCGGTGCCGTTGAGATCCGGAGGCACTTGATGCCTTTGTCTGCAGGCCGCAGGTTATCCGCGTGTCTGGATCTGACAAACGAGAGTTCGGGAGCGACCGGTCTCGTTTGAAGCCCGGATGCCAGCAGTGAGCACAGCGTTATTATGGGTTTACCAACATTTCAATATTCAGACCCCCTGGCTCATCTGTCAAGCGAATTTTTTCGCAGATATGGTAATGTACCCGACACTCATGACCTCTCATTTCAGCTGTGTCAGGTTCCGGGAAACTGCGGCGCGGCCCCCCAAGCCAATCGCCCGCGGCAAGCTCTTGGGTTTCGTGCCGGCACGGGTCGCTGAAAAATCGGAAACCTACCTTATTGTCTCGCCATTGGCGCTGCCCAAAAACTGAGTTCGCAGACCCCCGCACACATCTCCGTTTCTCCATTCCGATTTTTGATTGACTTTTCCCGCCTGCTTTATTAGTTTTGGATTTCAAAAGCGCCCGCTCAACGCAATTCTCAAGATGGAGGAGCGAGTTGTTCAGGAATCCTGGTGAGGTCATCAAGTTCGCCCGGGACAAGAAGATTGAGATGATCGATTTGAAGTTTATCGATCTTTTCGGGAGGTGGCATCACCTCTCCCTGCCCAAAAGCCAGTTAAACCTGGACATGTTTCGAAGAGGCGTTCCGTATGACGGAGCCTCTACCCCCGGGTTCAAATCGGTGGAATCGGGTGACATGGTTCTTCTGCCTGACGTGAAGACTGCGAAGCTGGACCCGTTCTGGGATATGCCCACCTTGAGTCTCATTTGCAGTTCGGCGGAGGCGGACACCTGCGAGCTGTACAAAAGGGAGCCCAGACGAATTGCCCAGAAGGCGGAAGAGTATCTGGTCAAAACCGGCATAGCCGACCGGAGCATGTGGGCAACCGAGTTTGAGTTCTATATTTTCGACAGCATAGCGTACAGGAACGACATCAACATGGCTTCCTACATCATCGACTCCAAGGAAGCGGATTGGAACTCTGCTCTGGAGGAGGAAAAGAACCTGGGTCACAAGATACCCACCCACGGCGGCTACCATGCCATCCCGCCCCTGGATGCTCTCTTCGACGTACGGGCAGAGATGGTCAAGATCGTCGAGGACGGCGGAATCAAGGTCAGGTACCATCATCACGAGGTAGGCGGCCCCGGACAATCCGAGATCGAGATCTTGGAGGACACCCTGACCAACATGGGCGATATCACCATGTGGATCAAGTACGTGGTCAAGATGGTGGCCAGGAAACGCGGCCGTACCGTCACCTTCATGCCCAAACCGCTGTACAACGAAGCCGGCAACGGGATGCACTTCCATCAGCATATGTTCAAGGGGAACAGACCCCTGTTCTATGACAGGAACGGCTATGCCGGTCTGAGCAAGCTCGCCTTGTACTATATCGGGGGCCTGCTCAGTCACGGGCCTGCACTTCTGGCTTTGACCAACCCCAGCACCAACTCCTTCAAGAGGCTGGTGCCCGGATTTGAGGCACCGGTTAAGCTGTTTTTCTCCCTGGCCAACCGCAGCGCCGCCATC
>CAYFQZ010000521.1:0-1550 GCA_964345305.1 uncultured Ignavibacteria bacterium
GTAGGGGGGAAGGTGATGGGCAAGGTCACCAGGGTCAAGAGCCTGCAGATCGGCAAGTTCAAGATACCTGCCCCTCTCACATCATTGGCCTCGGCTCGGGCTGGTGCGTTTGCCAGCGAAAGGATAGACGGTAACATCGGCGGCGGCATACTGAAAAGATTTACCGTCATATTCGATTATGCCAATAGCCGGATGATCCTGGAGCCCAATGCCGATTTCGGCTACGAAGACAACCTCGACATGGCCGGACTGTGGTTGACCAAAGAGAGTGATACGACCAGGATCGATTTTGTGATCCAGGATTCACCTGCCGGCAGGTCGGGACTCAAGGAAGGGGATGTGGTGGTGAAGATTGACGGGCAAGCCACAAGAGACCTTCTTCTGCGGGATATGCGCGAGACATTGATGTCCGGTGAAGGGAAGAAAGTGAGTTTGACTATCAGTTCCGAAGGAAAAGAGAAGACCGTGGAGCTTGTGCTGCAGAAGTTGATTTGATCGGGTCTGTTAGCTAGAACGACAGCGCGTCAGGAGTTTGCAGTGGCGACTGAGCTAAAGCTTACCAAAGCCAACAGAATGAGGCTTGCGAGGGCATTTGCCCGGAACAAGCGCGTGGACCTCTCTATCGATTGCGCCCTTGAAGGGCAGATGGGCAGAGCGTTCGTCGATGATCCGAGGGCTCCAAGGGCTTTTAAGATACAGGTAGGGCCCTTCTGGTATCTTGCAGGCGCTGCAAAAAGTCCGGGCGGCCATGAGATGATAAAAGAGTTTGCGCCCTATACCTTGCTCATGCCGTCGCCTGCAGAATGGATCGACGTGGCAAGAGAGATTCACGGCGAGAGGCTCACTCCGTTTTTGCGCTACAGTTTCTCGTCAAAGAATCTGTCAGTTGACCATCTGAGCGACTTGCTGGATAGTTCGCCATTCAAGGATGCGATAAAGCGAATCGATAAGGCCGCCGCCACGGAGGCGCTGGCGGTGCAAGATGGGGCCATGGACCTTTCCGATTTCGATTCGGCGGAAGATTTCGTGGAGCGAGGGATAGGCTTCCGTCTGATGAATAACGAGTCCATGATGGGGGTGGCTTATTCCTCCCTGGTTTGCAGCAAGGGCATCGAGGTCAGCATCTTCGTATTCCCGGAGCATCGCCGCAAAGGAATTGCTACAACCTTGGCAAGCGCCCTGTTGAAGTGGGGTCTGGAGCACGGCCTGGATCCCCACTGGGATGCGGCCAACCCGGAATCCTGCACCTTAGCAGAGAAGCTGGGATACGTCCAGACGGAAACGTACCATGCTTATTACCTGAGACAGTAACACCCGCCAGCCGTGACCACTTCAGGCAGCGTTCGCTAGTACTTCTTCTTGGAGAAAGGAGAACCGTGTTACCGGAAAAGCAAAAAAAGGCCTTTGCCGATTTCTATGATTCGGCTCGCCACAACCAGATCCTGGAGCCGAAGACAACTCTTATGATTCACCTGGCGACATCCATGGCAGTGAACTGTTATCCCTGAATGGAGAGTTACTTTGGCGTGGCCAAAGAGCAGGGTATAACG
>CAYFQZ010000522.1:0-3464 GCA_964345305.1 uncultured Ignavibacteria bacterium
ACGGGCTGGGATTCTCTCTGGTGGAGATTCTCTCGCAATGCCCCACCGACTGGGCCATGACGCCGCTTCAAGCCATCAAGCGGGTGGCGGACGAGATGATCCCTTACTACCCCCTGGGCGTGTTCAAGAGCCCGGATGGGAAGGAGAAGAAGTAGCGAAAAGGGCCGTGAGTCTGAGCGTGCATCCGCCATTTCACCGAGGCTCGCTCTCTCTTCGCCAAGGATGTTGAACCATTTGGAACATGTGACAGAAAATGGAGGATAGATGTATCAAGGTGTGATAATGTCGGGATTCGGAGGACAGGGAATAATCTCTGCCGGCATACTCCTGGCCTACGCTGGAATGGTTGACGGCAAGTTCGTCACCTTCTTCCCTGCTTACGGCGCCGAGATGCGCGGTGGAACCGCCAACTGCTCCGTTGTGGTCTCCTCTGACGAGGTAGCCTCTCCTGTTGTCTCCAGTCCGGATTCTCTTATCGTGATGAATGAGCCGTCCCTGCTCAGGTTCGAGCCGGCTGTCAAGCCTAAAGGTCTGCTGCTGATCAACAAATCTTTGGTTTCAAGCAAACCCAAGAGGAACGATCTGGAAGTTCTGACCATCGACGCCAACAAGATTGCCGAAGAACTCGGAACCGTGAAATGCGCCAACATGGTAATGCTGGGAGCTCTCATAAAGCATACCCAGGCGGTTACGCTGGAGAGCATGGCCAGGACTCTTCCCAAGGTATTCCCCCGGGCCAAGGAAGAGATGCTCCAGGTGAACGAGCAGGCTCTGAAGAAGGGCACAACCTTTTAGGGCTGGCCCAAAGAGATGGGCCGCGCAGAACAACTGGCTTTGCGCGCAGTGGAGAGGAGCTCCCGCGGCTGGCTCATCCACCAAGCACGTCACTCTCGCCACTCCCCCCCTGTTTCCTTGCCAAGGTCGGCAAGCCAGCAAAGATTTGTCTTGACAAGGTGGAGATTTCCGTTTAGAATAGACAGGAGACACACCAGGCAGCTTGACCCGCTAGAAGGATGACAGTCACGGGGGCCATACCGGAGCGTATGTGTCATCTGTGGCCCCTAGGCTGGAAGCGCGAGGAGTGTAGCCCTTTCTTGAGATATGTGAGTTAACAATGAATTGAAAAAGGGATCCCGCGGGCAACACAGGGCGTTGAGGAACCAGGCCAAGGTAACGGCTGCTACTCAGAGGGCAAGGGAAGAGCGGAAGGAGCGGAGGACAATGGGGTGTTGTGGAAACGCGGGGCACGCAGAACAGGGTGTGGAGCCCACAAGGACAAAGCCAAACCAAAACCCCTTGACGGGCTGGACGCGTTGTGGCATAGTCAAGGATAGCCCAACTGGGGCTGTTGCCGTCAGCATTCAGAATACCCTCGCAACACGGAGGTAAGCTAAGACACAAGCGAGGAAATGGCGATGAGCTTTGGACGGTACCTGCTAATCGGCTGGCTGGGGGCAACTTTGTTTGTCACCTTAACCAACTGTGACAACAGCATCATAAAACCGCCTCCATACGCCACCTATCACGACACCCCTTCTTTTTCCCCTGACGGCAACACCGTCGCCTTTTTTGGGTTAGGGAACGAGCCGATTGAGACCGGCATCTATCTTTTGGACGTAAGCAGCGGGGAAATCAGCTTTTTGGTGCAGTCGCGGGGATGTCCCGACTGGTCCCCCACAGATTCGCTCATCGCATATCAAGGACTAGACGATCAGATTTACACCATTCATCTCCCAACCGGTAAGATAAGTCAACTGACCACAGAAGGACAAAACTACTATCCGGATTTTTCACCTAACGGAAAGAGAATCGCCTATGACAGCAATTGGAAGGATGCGAGAGGTGCGAGCGCGATTTGGCTTATGGACCCTGACGGGGGAAACAAAAAGGACATTAGCGTGCATGGAACGGGTGAATGGAGAGACCCTTGTTGGTCCTCAGATGGAGATAAGATTGGCCACTTCAGGTATATCGGAGTTGTGACATCGGAGATATTCATAATGGATTCAACTGGAACCAGTGAGGTTAGAGTAACGAACAACAATAGGCAGGATACGGCTCCCGCCTGGTCACCTGACGGAAGCCTCATAGCTTGGGCCTCGCAGGTTTCAGGCAAAACATATCCCGATCTTTGGCTGATGAACACTGATGGAACGGATCAGAGATATTTTCTCTCTAGAGCCAAGAATCCCGACTGGTCAACGGAATCGCAGAGGCTCGTTTTTGTTGCTCCAGATAGCCAAGGAAGAGAAGTAATCTGGATGATCAACAAAGATGGTTCAGACAGAAGACAGATAACTTTCTAAGAACCGAAACAAAGGGGCTGTCATGGCTAAGAATAGCTTTTGGGCCATAGTTGTTCTTATCATCGGCATATTGTGTCTACCGGCGAGTAAGACATTTGGAGAAAGATTGGAGTCTGCTCCCAATTCGATAGTCATTCTGGCCGAAAAAGGGGTCATAGGCTTCCCAGAAGGTGGGGATGAAAGGACCGTCTCTTTAGACAGAGTAACCATCTCCAATTATGATCTGAGAAATTTCCTGCTGAACCTCAAAGGGTCAAGGTTAAAGAAGATTTTCTCGGATGCCACGCCAGATGATACGGTGAGAGTTTTGGATGACGGCGGCCAAGTCAGACTGAAGGATCTTTCCCGGTATTACGTGGTCGAGTTTGACAGCGCCATTAATGTGGAGACTGCAGCTGAGTCACTAAGCAGCTTTGTGGGCGTGGCTTACGCCGAGCCTAACTGGATATACTATCCCGCGGTGATTCCAGATGACCCTTATTACTCAAATCAATGGCATCTGCACGGGATTCACGGAATTCGCGCACCTTCAGGCTGGGACATTTGCACGGGATTTGCCAGCACCAAGATCGCGGTGGTGGACGGCGGAGTAGATTATAATCACGAGGATTTGGCAGGCAAGCGTTATGGCGGTTGGGACTATGGGGATGATGATCACGATCCAATGGATGATATGGAGGAAGGCCCGGGAGATGATCAATTTGGAAATCATGGGACTTTTGTCGCCGGGATCACAGGCGCAGTTACGGATAATGACACCGGTGTCGCCGGCGTGGATTGGAATTGCAGGATCATGCCGATAAAGGTTGCAGGAACTCATCAGTTTCTGCTCTGGGAATGGGATGCTATGACAACTGGTGATGCAGCCGCGGGAATCAGCCATGCCGCTAACGATGGGGCGGATATAATCAACATGAGCTTTGGAAGCTATCTCGGCTGGTGGAGCGGGATCATAGTGGACAACGCGGTTTACTCTGCCTGCTACAACGCCCACCAGCTCGGCGTAGTTCTGGTGGCGGCGGCAGGAAACGAGGACACAAGCGACCCCCTCCGCCCAGCAGCTTTCCCTTTTGTGATAGGCGTAGGGGCTAGTGATTATTCAGGAAACAAAGCTGGTTTCTCTAATTATGGAGATTACATTGATCTGGTGGCCCCTGG
>CAYFQZ010000523.1:0-7304 GCA_964345305.1 uncultured Ignavibacteria bacterium
CCGCAATTCCGGGCTGGTATGCTACTCTGAAGAAGCCCTCTTTCACGCCGCCCAATTGGGTCTTTTCGCCGGTTTGGATTACCCTCTTTGTATTGATGGGAATCGCCGCATTTCTGGTGTGGAACAAGGGCCTGAGTGACCAAAAGGTCAAAACAGCTTTGGGCATCTTCGCCCTTCAGTTGATTCTTAATGTCCTGTGGTCGGCGATGTTCTTTGGACTGAGGTCGCCTCTTGCCGGGATGATTGAAATCGCGGTGCTCTGGGTGGCGATAATCTTGACCATTTTGTATTTCTTCAGGGTCTCAAACACGGCAGGAATACTGCTTATCCCTTACATTCTGTGGGTAAGCTTTGCGGCGGTTCTGAACGCCTCCTTATGGAGATTGAATTCATGAACCAAAAGAGAACTGGACAAACAAGAGAGTTTGTTAAACCGAAGGTCGTAGTCAGCAAGTGCATTGAATTCGAAAACTGCAGATACAATCGCTTGGCTGTCTCAAGTGATGTGGTCAGGAAGCTGGAAGGTCATGTGACGTTCCATCCTGTTTGTCCAGAAGTTGAAATGGGTTTAGGAATTCCCCGCGACCCCATCCGGCTGGTTATGCTGGAAGAAAAACTGCGGCTGATTCAGCCTGCCTCCGAGACCGATGTGACCCAGAGAATGGAGGATTTCACCGGTAAATTCCTGAGTTCGATCGACGGGGTAGACGGATTCATACTGAAGAGCCGTTCACCCTCATGCGGCATAAAGGACGTGAAGATATACTCGGGTATCGGAAAAGGGATGTCTGCTTCCAAAGGCGAAGGCTATTTTGGAAACGCAGTTTTGGAGCGGTTTCCGCACCTGGCCGTAGAGGATGAGGGCCGCCTCACAAACTTAAAGATAAGAGAACATTTCCTAACCAGGCTTTTCGCTTTGGCTGGTTTTCGAGACATGAAGAGGAAGAAGTCCATGAAAGAGGTGGTTCGCTTTCAGGCCGAAAACAAGCTTCTGCTTATGGCATACAATCAGAATGAGCTCAGAATACTCGGAAGAATAGTGGCGAACCACGAAAAAAGATCCACGGACGATGTTTTGAAGGATTATGAGGCCCACCTTTTCAACGCCCTGGCCCGGCCCCCCAGGGATAGGTCAAACATAAACGTCCTCATGCATGCTTTGGGGCATTTCTCGGAAGGCCTTTCTTCGCGCGAAAAATCGTTCTTTCTGAATTCAATCGAAGAGTACAGAGACGAAAGGATTCCGCTGAGCGTTCCGCTGAACACGCTGAAATCCTGGGCGGTCAGGTTCGAAGAGGACTATTTGATGCAACAGGCCTTTATTGAACCTTATCCCTTCGAGCTAGTGGAGATCACTGACTCGGGCAAAGGTAGAGAACTTTGAAAAGAGACACTGCATGATCCAACCACAGAGAATCAAACTCTTGAATGCGCGAGAGCCCAGAGATGGGAAATATCTTGTTTACTGGATGCAGGCTTCCCAGAGAGCTGAATACAATCATGCTCTGGAATATTCGATCTTGCAGGCCAATAAGCTGCGCCAGCCGGTGGTGGTGTTCTTCGGTTTAACGGACAAATTTCCGGAGGCTAACGAAAGACATTACTTCTTTATGTTGGAAGGACTGCGGGAAGTCCAATCCTCGCTGGAGCGGAGAGGAATTCTTATGATCATCCGGCAAAGCTCTCCTGAAAAGGGTGCGGTTGAGGTGGCCAAAGACGCGTCTCTGATCGTCGTGGATAGGGGTTACCTGAAAATACAAAGAAAATGGCGCAGGTACGCTGCTGACCATGTGGGCTGTCCGTTGGTGCAGGTGGAAAGCGACGTTGTGGTTCCCGTTGAAGAAGCGTCGCTAAAAGAGGAATACACGGCTGCGACTTTCAGGCCCAAGATAAGAAGCAAACTCAAAGATTACCTAACTCCTCTAAAGAAGAATAGGCCGAGAGTTGACTCTTTAAATATGCGCCTGGATACTCTTGACATCGGAGACACAAACAAGGTACTGTCCGGTCTCAAAATCGATCGAAGCGTTACGAGGGTGGCCAGCTTTCGCGGGGGGACGAGCGAGGCTAAAAGACATTTCGACTCTTTCTTGAAGAAAAAGCTGAGGCACTTTGAGGAACTCCGGAATGATCCAACCGTTGACTATCTGTCAAACTTGAGTCCCTACCTGCATTTCGGGCAGATTTCTCCGCTGTACGTGGCCCTCAGGGCTTTGAGAACCGAGAGTCCCGGTAAAGAGGCTTTTTTAGAAGAGCTTCTGGTGAGAAGAGAACTGAGCATGAACTTCGTGTACTATAACGGAAGCTATGATTCCTACGATGGACTTCCCCCATGGGCCAAAAGAACACTGGGGGAGCATAGGAAGGACCGGAGAGAATATTTCTATACTCTTCGAGAGTTAGAAGACGCAAAAACGCACGATCCATACTGGAATGCCGCCCAGGAGGAGATGAGGATCAAGGGGAAGATGCACGGTTACATGAGGATGTATTGGGGAAAGAAGATCCTCGAGTGGATCAGAACCCCGGAAGAGGCTTTCAGGCTCTCGATTTTTCTGAACAATAAATACGAGCTGGACGGCAGAGATCCAAATGGGTTTACCGGCGTGGCATGGTGCTTTGGGAAGCACGACCGTCCCTGGAAAGAAAGGCAGATTTTCGGCAAGGTCAGATACATGAATGCAGCTGGTTTGAGAAGGAAATTTGACGCAGACTTGTACGTTCACAATGTCCAGAGGCTCGGAAAAAACCGGCAATTGAGGAAAGGGATATGAGGAAAGCCGAGCGCATACTGGTCACGGGGGCTACCGGATACATCGGTGGGCGACTGGTGCCCCGCTTGCTGGAGGAGGGCTATCGGGTGCGGCTGCTGGTGCGCGATCCGGCCAGGTTGCAGGGGCGTTCCTGGCTGGAGAGGGCGGAATTGCATCAGGGCGACGCATTCAAGCCTGAAAGCGTGCAGAAGTCCATGGAAGGTGTCCAGGTCGCCTACTATTTCATTCACAGCCTTTACGGCGGGCGGGATTTTCACCAGCAAGATTTGACCGCCGCCCGCATTTTTGGAAACTCAGCCAAGACCTCCGGCGTCGAGCGCATCATATATCTGGGAGGGCTGGGGGATCCGGAGTCCAAACTCTCCAAGCATCTGCGTTCGCGCCAGCTCACCGGTGAGGCTTTGCGGGAAACCGGGGTGCCGGTCACGGAATTCAGGGCTGCGGTCATCGTCGGCTCGGGCAGCGCATCCTTCGAGATGATTCGATACCTCAGCGAGCGGATACCCTTGATGATTTGTCCTCGCTGGGTCTTCAGCCGGATTCAGCCTATAGCCATCGGCGACGTCATGGACTACCTGGTGGCTGCCTTGAGGACGCCGGAAAGTAGCGGTCAAGTAATCGAGATCGGCGGGGCGGACGTCTTGACCTATGCGGACACCATGCTGCAGTATGCGAAGATCAGGGGACTTCGGCGGTTCATCCTTCCGGTGCCGGTTCTGACGCCGGGATTATCCTCCCATTGGGTTCACTGGGTTACGCCGGTATCAGCCAAGATCGCCCGGCCGTTGATCGAAGGGCTGCGCAACCAGGTGATCATAAACGACCTTTCAGCTCAACGCCTGTTTCCCCAAATTCGCCCCATGGGATATAAGGAGGCAGTCCAGCTTGCCCTGTCCAACCTAAGGGCCGGTCAGGTGGAAACTGCCTGGAGTGATGCGCTGGGCACCAGCATGGGTGATGCCCTTCCCATCAAGCTTGCCATTCTGGAGGGAATGATGATAAAAAGGTGGCGGCGTGCAGTGGGTGCGCCACCGCAGCTCATCTACCATATGGTGGCCGGACTGGGCGGTCAGCGGGGGTGGCTGCACGCCAACGGGGCCTGGCGTTTGCGGGGGATTGCAGATCGGCTGGTGGGAGGAGTGGGCCTTCGCCGGGGGCGTCGTCATCCCAGTCAAGTCCGAGTGGGTGACGCGATAGATTTCTGGCGGGCCGAGGCAGTGGAACCCGATCATCTGCTTCGGCTGCGCTCGGAAATGAGAGCGCCGGGTCAGCTTTGGTTGGAATTCAAGGTGCTGGCTGACGGGCAGGGAAAGAGCACTCTGGTTGAAACGCTCTTCTACGCACCCAAAGGTCTTCTGGGAGTGTTCTATTGGTATTTGTTCTACCCTTTACATATCGTGGTCTTCTCGGGCCTGCTTTTGAAACTGGCCAGGCTGGCGGAAGAATCCGAGGAGAGGAGATGATGTGTTATGAAAGATGACGTGTTCACCTTCATCGTGGGCGGCAAAGCCGGTGAAGGGGTAAGGAAGGCGGGGTCTGCCGCAGCCCGGCTGTTCACCCTTATGGGGAGACAGGTATTCAATCTGGACGATTACGGGAGCCTGATCAAGGGTGGTCATAATTTCTCAGTGGTCAGCACGGCCACAAGAAAGATCACCAGCCAGTATATAAAGGCAGATTTAGTGGTGGCGCCTGATAAAAGGAGTTACGACATTCACCGGGAGCACTTATCCGACCGAGGCGTCATGGTCTACAACTCGGATACAGTCGGAGAAGCAGAAGGTGTAGGTATTGCACTCACAACTGAGGCGAAGAAGTATCCCAACCCCAATCTGAGGATCGGTGTGGGAGCCGTGGCAACGCTGGCGGCTGCCATAGGATTAGATAAGGAGGGTCTGAAGAAACTCATCGAGAGCGAATATGCCAGAGACGTTGAAAACAATATCGCCTACGCGATGACAATATTCGAGGCGGCAGGCACGAAACTCGGCGGGAAGTTTGGATTGGAAAAAGGGGATAAAGAAAGACCCATAATCACCGGCAACGAGGCCATAGCCCTGGGCGCCGCGGCGGGAGGGTTGGACGTCTATTACGCCTACCCCATGACCCCTTCATCATCCATCCTGCACTACCTGGCAGCACACGACAAGGAGTTGGCAGTGACCGCAGTGCATCCGGAGAACGAGATTGCGGTCATCAACATGGCCATCGGGTCGGCATTTGCCGGTGCGAAAGCCATGGTGGGAAGCAGCGGCGGCGGTTTTGCCCTGATGCAGGAGGCTTTTTCCCTTGCCGGCATGGTGGAGGCCCCACTTTTGTGTTATCTGGGCTCCAGACCGGGACCGTCCACCGGCGTGCCCACCTACACCGCCCAGGGAGATTTGAAGTTTGCCATCAATCAGGGGCATGGTGAGTTCGCGAGAATTGTCGCATCTCCGGGGAGTATGGAGGAAGCTTTCTACCTGACCGCTGAGTTGCTTGATTTAGTCTGGCGATTCCAGACCCCGGGGATAATATTCACCGATAAACACCTGGCAGAAAGCAGAATGACCGTTGATATCGAGGCAGATAAGGCGAAGTGGCCTGAGCCTGTTATGCATGCCGGCGGAGAGTACAAGAGATACTTGGACACGGACAATGGGGTCTCACCGCTTCTGTTTCCACATTCAAAGGAACTGATCAAGTGGGATAGTTATGAACACGACGAACTTGGGGTAACCACCGAAGAGCCTGACATGATCGCCAGGATGCAGGAGAAGAGAAACAGAAAGAAAAAAGCGGTTGCAGATTACCTGATGAGTATGCATACTGTGAATGTCTATGGTGACAAGAGTCCTGTGATTCTGACCTATGGGTCAACCACCATGAGCGTTTTGGAAGCGCTCAGGGGTGGTGAGATAGAGGTCACAGTGGTGCAGCCTGTGTACCTCGAGCCTCTGCCGGTATGGGAGCTTGAGAAGTACAAGGACGGCGAGGTGATAATCGTGGAGCTGAGCTGTGAGGGCCAGTTTGCATCACTGCTTGAGGAAAAAGTCGGAATCGAGCCCAAAAGCGTCATCAAGAAATACGACGGCAGGGCGTTCGATCCTCATGAACTTTCCGCCAGAATCAAGGAGGTGATCTGAGATGGACGATCTGACGACTTATGCAGAGAATACCTGGTGTCTTGGCTGCGGCAACTTCGGAATCTTGAATGCCTTCAAGAAAGCTGTGGTCGAGCTTGAGGAGAAGGGGGTTGGAAGGGAGAGGATTTTGATCTCAGCCGGCATTGGCTGCCACGGAAAGATCTTCGATTATCTGAAGCTCAGTGGGCTTTACTCCATACATGGAAGGTCCATGGCAACGGTGCAGGGCATGAAGATCGCCAACCCCGATCTGAAGGTGGTGGCATTCGCCGGCGATGGCGATGCTTTCGGCGAGGGCATCGCGCATATGATCTTCGCTGCCAAGAGAAATGCGGATATTACGGTGATCCTGCACGATAACGGAGTGTACGGGCTTACCACGGGTCAGTTTACACCGACCAGTGAAAAAGGCTTTAAAGGTCCTTCCACGCCAAAAGGGAGCATCGAAGAGCCATTGAATCCTTTGACTCTCATGCTGGAGGCAAAAGCGACCTTCGTCGCCAGAGGCTACCCGGTCAAACTGGATCATCTTGTTGATATAATGGTCCAGGCGGTGGAGCATGAAGGGTTTTCGTTTGTCGACGTTCTGCAGCCGTGCGTCAGCTTCAACGATACCTACAAGAGATATAATCCTATGGTGGAAATCTTAGATCATGTGCCCGGGAGTTATGATGAGGCCATGGCTATTGCGAAAAGACAGGATAAGCTACCGCTGGGCATAATCTACAGGCAAGAGAAGCCACCATATCACAGGGAGCTATATGGAGACTGGAATCCGGTGACAAAGAGACTGTCCAGGGAAGGGAGGATAAAGAAGGTTGAAGGTTTACTTTCGTCATATAATTGATCCCCCTCACTCCCGCCTTTGGCGGGATTTTCAACCTTGCCGTCTCCCCCAGGGGAGAGGAATGAGCTGCAGATTAGTAATGTCGGATGGATTGTCAAGAAAAGGAGACAAGAACGGTCGGGCAAGGGTGCCCGACCTACGAAAACTCAAAATCTTCTACCGCGTAGGCAGGGCTCCCAGCCCTGCAAAAAGCTTTGTTGAGAAAGCTTTGAGTGACAAGTAAACGCCAAATTCACGGAGGTTGAGGTTATGACAGAAGTAAGGAAAGAGCAAATTGGCCAGAAGGCTAAGGATTTTGCCTTGAAAGATCAGAATGGAAAAGAGTTCACTTTATCGCAGTTTAAGGGAAAGAGGGTGCTTCTTTCCTTCCACCCCATGGCGTGGACCGACGTCTGTGCCAAGCAGATGAAGTCTCTGGAAGATAATAAGGAAGCCTTAGACTCTTTGAACACCATCGCGCTTGGCATAAGCACAGACACGATACCTTCAAAGAAGGCCTGGGCGGAGAGCCTGGAGATAAGGAATACCTCCCTTTTGTCGGATTTCTGGCCGCACGGT